>JAUSGV010000063.1 GCA_030648675.1 Dehalococcoidales bacterium | reverse complement strand
CGGAAGATAGAAAAGACGCTGGATTCCGTATCGACTACGAAATGACAGGATGGGGAAACAAAAAGGGCGAGTCTTAGACTCGCCCTTTTTGTTTCCTTAAATTGTCGTCAGGCGCTGCCTGTCTCCGGTAGAGGCGGCAGGACCGTTGGTGCTTTCTTCGGCGGTTTCATCTTGGCCGCGGTTCCATCGGCCATTGGCGGAGGAGCTACGGGCGGGGTTTTCGGCTGGTCCGACGGCACCGCCGAAGCGAAGAGAGCGTCCAATTCTTCCGCTTCGATAGTTTCCTTCGTTATCAAAGTCTCGGCGATCTGTATCAGCTTATCTTTGTGTTCGGTCAGGAGCTTCATCGCTGCATTATGCGAGTCCTCGATAATTTTATTAATTTCCTCGTCTATGATATTGGCGATTTTGTCCCCGTAGTCCTTTTGTTCGGAGATTTCTCTCCCTAGGAACACGAGTTCCTGCTTATCGCCGAACGTCCGCGGCCCGAGTTTGTCACTCATGCCTAAATCGGTGACCATGCGACGGGCGATGGCGGTCGCCTGCTTGATATCGGAAAACGCCCCGCTGGACCTTTCGTTGAAGATAAGCTCTTCTGCTGCCCGGCCTCCCAGGAAAACGGTTATATCGGCAAGAAATCTAGCCCTCGACGAGTAAAGCCGATCCTCCCCCAGCATTTTGGTGTAACCGCCCGCCATACCGCGCGGTATTATGGAAATCTTGCGCGGTGGGTCAGTGGTATCAGGCATCAGCTTGGCTACAAGGGCGTGACCGCCCTCATGATAAGCGGTAAGTTCTTTTTCTTTGGCCGTCATTCTCCGGCTCTTTCTTTCCGGACCGAGCAGTACCTTGTCGATAGATTCTTCCAAGTCGACCATTTCAATGGATTTCTTGCCGCGTCTGCCGGCAAGAATGGCTGCTTCGTTCACCAGGTTGGCCAGGTCGGCCCCGCTAAACCCGGCGGTCTGCTTGGCCAATACTTCCAAGTCAACGGCTTTGTCCAGCGGCTTGCCTTTGGTGTGTACCTTGAGGATCGCCACCCGACCGATAACATCGGGACGGTCGAGGACAACGCGGCGGTCGAAACGCCCCGGACGCAGCAGCGCCGGGTCGAGAATATCGGGACGGTTGGTTGCGGCGATCACGATGACGCTCGTGTTGGTGTCGAACCCATCCATTTCCGTCAGTATCTGGTTTAAAGTTTGTTCCCTTTCGTCGTGGCTTCCGCCCAGTCCGGCGCCGCGCTGGCGGCCGACGGCGTCTATTTCATCGACGAAAACGATGCTTGGAGCGTGCCGCTTGGCCTGTTCGAACAGATCGCGTACGCGTGCGGCACCCACGCCGACGAACATTTCGACGAATTCACTGCCGCTTATGGAGAAGAAGGGCACTCCGGCTTCGCCGGCTACAGCCCTGGCCAGCAGCGTTTTACCGGTGCCGGGAGGTCCGACCAGCAGGACGCCCCGCGGTATGCGGGCGCCGAGTGTCTGGAATTTCTCGCGAGCCTTGAGAAAATCAACGACTTCGCGGAGTTCTTGTTTTGCTTCATCGACTCCGGCGACGTCTTCAAAGGTGATGGAGGGTTTATCGGGGGACGACAGGCGTGCCTTGCTTCGGCTGAAACCGAGCACCTGGTTGTTAGCCCCGCGGGCGCGGAAGAACATAAAGAAAATAAACGCCCCGAAAAGGAGCATGGGCAGGAACGTCAACAGGACGGTCCCCCAGTCAATCCCTCCGGCTTTGATGTCGTACGGTGTGCTGGGGTTCAGGCCCAGCTGGCGCAGGTCGTTGTAGTTAAGCACCCCGATATTGGCTTTAAGCTTCTCGCCGTCGGTCGTCGTAATGTTTAACCATTGTCCCTGCTCGGCGAGGGTTTGTATTTTTCCTTCGTTGGACATGGTGATGACCTGCGTAACAGAAACCTCCGCCGGTTTCTGCGGTGACGAGAACAGTACCGTGGCAAGAGCCACGCCCACCAGCAGGAACAGTATGTAGATTATGCCGCTTCGTTTCCAGTTCGATTGCATATTATACCTCTAAAGACCCTGAAAGTTAATTATATCAGAACCACTCGTAATATTAAAATCAAGTCTCCTTTGCCAGAGAGTCGTAGGTCGTTTTTAAAAGTTGTGCGTCTTCTTCCAGGTTAGGGCTTTCGCAGACGACCAGTCCCCCGGCGTCCGTATCTCGCAATGCCTGCAGCAACTCGCGGTATGCCAGGTCGGATTCTTTCAGGTTCAAGTGACTTAGTTCTCCTTTGGCACCGTATTTGATGCCGGAAAAATGGATGTGCAGATTTTCCAGGCCGGCCCGTCCCAGCCGCTCGCGTACTTTGTTCAGGATGCCGCTGAATTCCTTGTAAGAGTTGTTGCCTCCCGAACGGGCGTGCAGGTGGGCGAAGTCTATCCCGGGAGCCAACCCGTCGACTTCGGTGCAAAGGTCGAGTACTTCTTCCAGCGTGCCGAATTCGCTGCCTTTACCCATAATTTCAGGCCGGACTGTTATCCGGTTGTCCTCACGGTGAAGTTGCCGTACAGCTTCACCGTAGCTCTGCTTTACCCGCTGATAAACCTCTCCGGGCGGATCGCCAAGATAAAAGGCGGAATGAACGACAACGGATCCGGCTCCGCATAAAGCCCCTATCCGGCAGGCTTGCAGCAGCCGTCCCATGCTGGCCTCGAGCGTTGCCGGGTCGTGGGCATTGAGGTTGATGTAGTACGGGGCGTGTACCGACAGCTTGATGCCGTTTTCCGAAGCTGCTCTGGCTACCTCACGGGCACCATCCTCGCTCATCTTGACACCTCGGACGAATTCGATTTCCATGCAGTCCAAACCAAGCTCGGCGATCCGTCGGATGCCGGCGGCCGTCGAGCCTGGCTTGGCACTATGAGGGACCCCACCCGTGCCAAATAATAGGCTTTCCACCCTACCCATTAATATAAACTCCTTTTTGGGTAGAATTGTTACTTATAGAATACAGCTTTTGCCGAGAAGGCAAAAGCAATAACCAAAAAACAAGATACAAATTCCAAACGAATAAGATCCGAAGCACGAAGCACGAAATGCGAACCCTTCGACAAGCTCAGGGCGAACGGGGAAACATACAAGCTCAAAGCTAAAAAGTAAAAAGTTAAAACAGAGACTGGGGTTGGGGAAAAATCAAAAAGCAAATATAAAAGATAAAAAGTGTGACGGAGACTTGGGATCAGGGATTGGGGCGATGGATAACCGGTCTGCGTGTTATAATTAATTATTAACTTGGGAGGTCCTATTCGAATTTGGCACTGGAAACTATAGAGGCAGCACGCAAGGCCGTCGAGGCGGCGAGCGACAAACAGGCCAACAATATCGTGCTGTTGGACACAAGAAGTGTTTGTACTTTTGCCGATTATTTCCTGATTTGCAGCGGCGAATCCGAAAAGCAGATCAAGACTATTTACGACGAAATCGAGCACGTCCTGAAAAAAGCGGGCAATCCCGCTTGCTACCGTGAGGGTTCTACCGACTCAGGCTGGCTTTTGCTCGATTACGGCGACCTGATCGTCCACATTTTTGCTCCGGCCGAGCGGGAATACTACCAACTCGATGAGCTCTGGAGCGAAGCGGCGCCGATAATCCGGATTCAGTAATCGAAGATCTCGCTGTCTTTGAAGAACAGTTTGATCTCCTTTTTCGCTGTTTCCAATGAATCCGAACTGTGCGTGGCGTTCTGCTGGATATCGATGCCGAAATCCCAACGGACCGTTCCCACGTCTGCCTTGGCCGGGTTCGTGTTCCCCATGAGCTTCCTGATGTTTTCCACCGCGCCTTCGCCTTCGAAAACCGCGGCTACAATGGGGCTGGAAGTAATAAAATCGATGAGATCGTCGAAGAACGGTTTTTCCTTATGCACCGCGTAGTGTAGCTCTGCCATGGCTTTGTCCACGTGCAGCATTTTTAGTCCAACCAGTTTTAGCCGGTGCGTCTCCAGGCGGCTGAGAATTGTTGTGGCCAGCCCCCTTTTGATAGCGTCGGGTTTGATCAATACCAGGGATCTTTCCATAAAAAACTCCTTATACTTTTCTACGAGGGCTATGCCCCTTTGCACACCCTTTACATGCTCGGGACCGTTCACCCTCACCTTCACCTCTCCCGTCAAGGGGAGAGGGGCTAGAGACGGGCCGCCGGTAGTATAAGCTTTTCTATATCCACGATGTCAATATTTTCCAGCGTGTCGATAACCAGGTCGGCTTTCTTCAACTGGTTTCGGGGACGCGTATTGGTAATCGCAATGCACTTCATTCCTGCACTTTTCGCCGCGCTGACACCGGCTGTCGAATCCTCGATGACGACGCAATTTTCGGGTTTGACCCCCAGTCTCGATGCCGCCAGCAGAAAACATTCGGGATCCGGTTTGCCTTTCGACACGTCGGCACCGGATATTATAGTCTGAAAAACCCCTTTTATCTCAAGACTCTCCAGGACCGAATCGATATTGCGCGGGGGTGTCGAAGAAACCAGTGCCATTTTGATTTTACTTTTCGAAAGGCGCTGCAGAAGTTCGACCGCTCCCGGGAAAGGCTTTATTTTGCCCCGTGCCAGGCGGCGGAAAAGGGCTTCTTTCTCGCGGGCGATAGCGGCTATTTCTTCCGGAGAAACCGGCTTACCCAGTATTTCCGGAATAATGGCTTCGTTCCGCCTGCCGAACGACTCCTTAAACTCAGCCATGGCATATTTCACACCCAGTTTAGCGAAAGTTTGCTGCCAGGCTTTGAAATGAAAAGGAGCGGTGTCCACGATAACTCCGTCCATGTCCCACAGCACCGCCGTCCGGCCGGGTCCCCGGACGTTTTTCCTGTTAGCGAAATCGATCACTATCCCCTCCCAATCCTGGTGTTGTTCATTGGGCATGAATTCGGTCCGCGCTGCTTTTCCGTCCCATACGAACTTGAGTTTCAGGCCGATAGGATTGTTCCGGCCGCAGCAGAAACAATAACTGTAATCGGGGCTGGTATTGAGCGATATCTGAGCCCGTATTCCCACGTATTATCCTTTACTGCTGAGAATGACCCTCTCCTTCGTCAGGAGGCGGGACAGGACCACGTTCAAAACGATCAGAACGCCGATCAGTATCAGATATATGGCGGTCATATTCAACGAATTCGTGAACGGCGTGGTGGGAATCCAGAATACCGCGAAGAACAATATCATAAAAGCGAAATTGGCGATACGGGGGTTATTCAGGATCAATTGAAACATCGTGACCACCAGCGTTACCAGGAGGGAGATCACCGGTACCAGTACCCAACCGGTTATCATCTGCGTGGAGGCGGGCATGACAAAACGGCCAACTACCGGTACGATGTAAAGCTTGTTCAATAACACCAGGGCAACGATTGAAAGCACGAAGGAAATCGTTATACTGGGCAGTGTGATCGCCAGGCTTTTTCCGGCCCAGACCTGCCTGAGCGATAACGGCGTCGCTAAAAGCGATTCGAGGACCCGCTTGGACTTGTCGGTAATAACAGCGTAGTTGGAAAGAAAGGAACTGAAAAGCATGTTGAATACCAGCGGCAGGGTGGATATAAGTATCCCCACTGCCGTCTCGCTGGTGGAAACGAGCGCTGCCATGCCTACTCCCCGGCGCGAGGCGCTGTTAAGCGTGCCGGAAAGTCCGGTGAAAAAGGAGAAAGAGATCACCAGCATCATACCAACGTAAAGATAAGTAGTTCGGCTGCGCATTACTTCTCTGATGTCTTTTACGGCGATTATCCATGCGTTCTTTATCATTTCTGCTCCGCCTCTTTCAGTATCGTGGTGTAGATTTCTTCGAGCGAAGCCTGTCTCTTTTTCACCTGTTCGATACCGGCGTTGTTCTGGGACAGGAGAGCGATGACATCGTGCGTACTAGTTCGGCCGTCCAGCGCGATAACGATCACTTTTTCTGTCTGGCTTACCAGCTCTAATCCGGGCAGGCTTTTTAGCCGGCTGAGAACGCCTTCGTTCAGCGGCTCTTCCGTTTCGATTTCTACCTTGCCTCCGCCCATCTCCGTTTGCAGCCTGGCAAGCTCACCCTGCAGCTTGATTTCGCCCCGGTGGATGAGAGCGATGCGGTTGCAGATACGCTGCACTTCGTCGAGGTTGTGGGAACTGAGGAAGATTGTTTTGCCCTGGGCGTGGGCCATGTCCAGGACGATCTGGCGGACTTCAATTTGTCCCGAAGGATCGACACCGGCCGTCGGTTCGTCGAGGATGAGGATGTCCGGGTTATGCACCATGGCGCGGGCCAGAGCCAGCCGCTGTCTCATGCCTTTTGAAAATGTCCCGACTTTGTCGCGGGACCTCTCCGACAATCCCGCCATTTTGAGGTACCTGCCGATCGTCTCTCCGGATTCCCCGACCCGGTAGATTTTGGCGAAAAACGCGAGGTTTTCGTACGCCGTCATGTTCTCGTAGAGGCCGTCGGCCTCGAGGACAAAACCCAGCTTTTGCCTGATCCCGTCGGTACTTGTCGGCCGTCCCAGTATGCTTGATGTCCCGGAATCGGCGTTTAACAAGCCCAGTATGATCCTGATGCTGGTTGTTTTGCCGGCACCGTTCGGGCCGAGATATCCGAAGATGTCTCCGCTTTCCACCGTCAGGCTGACACCGTTCAGCGCCTGGCGTCCTTTGAAGACCTTGCTAACTCCTTCCAGACTGATGGCTGAATTCACGTTCATTCTTTCATCCGTTTCGCTTGTTTCATTCCTAGACTTGGACTGCGTACCCATCAAGAAATCGTGCCTATTTGCACTGGATTCCCGTCTTCACGGGAATGACAATTTTATTAAATTGTCATTTGTGCTTCGCCGGCGTGATGGCCGGGCCCCTTAGATAAAGCGGCTGCAGCGAAGCGGGATCGTCATAGTCGTTATTACGGAAGCGGCGGCGTCCCAGTTCCGCCAGGGCTCCGGCACGTCTCCAGTCCGCCGCCGGCGGTAAGATAACGGCTTTTTCGCCCAGCTTTTCCTTGAGTTTCGCCGCGACCGGCTCCGTGATTTGCCCGCAAAACACTGTTTTGGCGTTTATCCGCGCGCACAAATTATCCACGGATATCATTTGCTCGGGTATTGATCTCAACCATTCCCCCGCTTTCATTTCGAATATTGCCACGGCGATTTCGTTCCCCCCGGGGTTAATAACCGTGCATATGGGGATACCTGTCGTAGCGTGCTCGTATGCCATTGCCTCGAGGGTGCTGATGCCGGCAAGCGGGATCTTGAGGCAAAAAGCCAGCGATTTGGCGGTACTCAACCCGACGCGGAGTCCGTTATAGCCTCCCGGTCCCCGGGCGACGATTATCCCGCTGGCTGCTGACAGGTTGAGTTTGGCCTGGCTCAATATGAAGGCCAGGTTGGGCAAAAGCTGCACGCTGTGGTTTTGCCCGCAGCGCCAGGTGAATTCAGCGATCATTTCGCTATCACCGGCCAAAGCCAGCCCGGCGGTATCCGTCGACGTGTCTATGGTTATGAACATTTTTCCGTTTTCTGAAGTCCGTACGCCTTTTTGAGCTTGCTTATTATATCGCGGTAGCGGGGCCCGTTCGCTTCTATCCGGAAACATCGTTCGTCATCATCGGCATAATCTATATGCACCATGAGATTATCCGACGGCAGTACGTTTCGCGCCCGTTCCGCCCATTCCACCACGCAGACCCCCTTGCCGTAAAGGTAATCGTCCAGCCCAAGCTCCGCGGCTTCATCCACGCTTTCGAGGCGGTAGAGATCGATGTGGTACAGGGGGAGTCGGCCTTGATGTTCCCGCAGGATGACGAAAGAAGGGCTCATCACGTATTCTTCGATGCCTAATCCTCTGGCAACCCCCTGTGTGAAACACGTCTTTCCGGCGCCGAGATTACCGCTTAAAAGATAAACGTCGCCCGGCTGCGACAGCGTCCCAACGTGCCGGCCCAATTCTCGAGTTTCCTCCGGGGTACGGGTGATCAGCTTGAAGATATTTGTCGCCGCGTTCAATGTGATGTGAAATGCTCCCAACCGGTTCGTGCCGTACGGACCGGCCTGCCGTCAGCACCGATCACGCTTACTTCGTTATTGCCGCCCGCGATCACATCGCCGATTATCGATACCGGGCACGAAACTGATGCTTTCACCCGTTCGATGATCGCGGGGGACGCGGTAAAGAGCAGCTCGTAATCTTCGCCTCCCGACAGTGCCAACTCCAGAGCCTCGCCGCCGAAACTCGTCTTGATATCCGGGGAAACCGGGACTCTTTCGGCCTCGATCCTGGCGCTGACGTGACTGGCCTTGCAGATATGGTTCAGGTCGGCGACCAGCCCGTCGCTGATATCTATCGCCGCTCTTACGCCGCTGTCGATCAGTATCTGACCTTCAGTAACGCGCGGAAACGGGCAAAGGAAAGCGGTGCGCAGCGAATCAGCAGTTTTCTTGTCTAGCGTAAGGTGCCGGGATAACATTTTCAGCCCGCCGGCTGCGGCGCCGAGATAACCGGATACCGCGATCTTTTCGCCGGCTTTGGCCCCGGCCCGGGTCAACAGGGGCTGCTCCCGGGTTCGCGTACTGCCGAATACGGTGATACTGACTTCGACTAGGGGACTACGGTCGATATCACCGCCCGCCACGACCACGTCGAATTTTCGGGCCAGCTCGGTCATTCCTTCGTAAAGGGCAAAAACGCTCTCGGCGTCGGTATCGCCTGGTAAAGCCAGCGCGACCAATGCATACCGGGGCAGGCCGCCCATCGCGGCAATATCGCTCAGATTGACCGCCAGGGCTTTCCAGCCCAGGTCCCGCCACCCGGTTGTCTCGAAAGAAAAGTGGACGCCTTGCCGCAAAGCATCGACGGTTGCCAGTTGTATCGAACTGTCGCCGTACCAGGCGGCGGCGTCGTCGCCAATGCCGAGGATAAGGTTGTCCCATGCCGGAGCGGTCTCGTTGCGGCGGCGGTTGACTATCTCGGAAATTCGGGAGATCAGACCTGATTCTCCAAACTCCGAAACGTTCATACCCCGATTATAACACGAACGTGTTTTTCTACGGGAAAGCCCTCGTCGGTGATATCGTAGTGAAAAAGGTATTGCTATCCTTAAAATATTTCCGTTAATATTATGTGGAGTTTTTGCGTAGGAGCTCGCACCGGCATCCGGTTGATGTCGTTCAGGTCAAGCGTCTTACACTGCATTAATATTTGACTGTTAAAATTCGAAAACCTGAGTCGTATTGGAAAAAGGAGTCACATTAATGAAAAAGTTAGCGTTATATTCGGGATGGATATTTAGTATTGTCCTGGTGGGAATCATGTTCTTCGGCTGGAATTACACCAACACGCAATTGCGCGCCCAGGCGGATAATTATACGGCCAATTACGCCGTGTTGAACGCTACTTACGAGGGATTGCGGACGGATTACAATAATCTGACCGTGGCTAGCGCGAACACCGAAGCCCAGTATAATGCTTACATTACGGCACTGAACACGTCATTCGCGCAGCAACAGCTCCAGTGGAACGATACCTTGAACTCGGCTATGGCCGCGAAGGACGCGCAATGGCAGTCTACGCTCAATACAACCCTTATCCAGCGCGATGGATTCTGGAATACGACCCTGGCCACCACATTGGCTAATCGGGATGCCACATGGCAAACTACAATGAATGCCACTATGGCCGCTCGCGACGTGCAATGGCAGGGTATACTTGCCAATACTCTTGCCCAGCGTGACGCCCAGTGGCAATATATCGTCGACCAGCTGAAAGCTCAAATTCCCTAGCGAAGCCCGGGTTGATTCAATAATATTGTCGCGGCTTGTATCGAGCCTTCAGTATTTCGCGGCCCGCTTACGGTGATGTTGCTGCCAGTTGTGATGTCGCCAGGCGTGCCCTGAGATATCTTTTCAATCGTGGTATTGGCGGATAACGTAACGGTGACCGTCGAACCATTCTGGGCGGTAAGCGTAACGGTATTTCCCTGGACATTTTGGACGGTTCCGATTGTCCCGCCGCCGAAACCGCCGCCTCCAATCAAACCGCCGACACCGGGAAGCCCTGGTCTTCCGCCAGGAACCATGCCGCCTCCGCCTCCGATAGCACCTCCTTGCGGCCGGGTGGTGTTCCCGAATTGACCTATCCGGTTTTGTGCGGTTTGGGTTAGTGCCGCTCTTTCATTCCGTTTGCCAAGGGCTTCGCCGCCGAAAAATGCCCCGGCGATGGCGCCTCCCAAAAGTATTATGCCGGCCAAAAGTAAAATAAAGCTTTTTGTCTTCAACTGCTCTCTCCTCCCTTGTTATTCGCGGCGTAGTGCATCAATCGGGTTCAACCTCGCTGCCCGGTAGGCCGGGTATAAGCCGAAGATTATGCCAATGCCGGCCGAAACTGAAACCGCCAAAATCAAAATATCGGGTGAAATTAGCGCCGTAATAGTCTGCCCGCCGAAATTTATCCCCGATATTATCCGGGAAATGCCCCAGCCGAATAATATGCCGATGCCGCCGCCAGTTAAGCTTAGCAAGGCCGATTCCATGAGAAATTGCAGCATAATGTCGCCGCGTTTCGCCCCTATCGACTTACGTATGCCGATTTCCCGCGTCCGTTCCGTGACCGATACCAACATGATATTCATGATGCCGATACCGCCGACCAGCAGCGAAATGCCGGCGATAGCTCCCAGGAAGATGACGAAAACCCCGGTGCTTTGATTTAATGCCGCGATAGTGTCCTGCTGGCTCGTGATGGTAAAATCGTCTGTCGTGGTAATCTTGTGGCGCACTTCCAGTATCTGAGTTATCTCCTGGATAGCGGCATTGGTTGCCTGAGAAGTTGTTACCTGCACGTTTATCGTCTGCACGGAGTGTGCCCCGGTAGTCGTTCGCTGCGCGGTAAGACGGTCCTGCACCGTGGTAATGGGGGCAAGCATCTGGTCGTCCTGCGAACCGAATCCTGTCCCGCCTTTGCTCTGTAAAACGCCGATAACCTTGTATTGCAATCCGTTCACTTTCACCAATTGGCCGATGGGGTCGGTCAGTCCGAACAGCGTTTGTGCCACCGTACTACCGAGCACGACTACTTTTGCGTGGCTCGTTACTTGTGCTGCGGTAATGAAGCTTCCCTGGTCGATGGGGTAGTTACGAACGAATTCATATTCGGGTGTCACGCCTAATACCTGCGTCCGGGTATTTTGTCTCCCTGCTACGACTTGCGCCGCTGCTTGTACTTGGGGAGCTACGGCGGCGACATCGGGGGCCTGCAGAAGTGCCTGAGCGTCTTCCATGGTAAGAGTACTCGCGCTGCCGGCTGTCGTTCGTACCCCGCCCTGACTTGTCGCACCGGGCGTGACAAAGAGAAGGTTGGTGCCCAAAGAATTTATCCGGCTCGTTATTGCCGCCTGCGTTCCGCGGCCGATAGACAAGAGGGCAATAACCGCCGCAACGCCGATCACCACACCCAGTACTGTAAGTGTGGAACGCATCTTGTTGGAGACCAATCCGGACAGGGCTATTTGAAACGTGTGTGCGGCGTTCATAGATTTGCCTTCCCTTTGCCGGACAGCGTGAAGTCGGAGACGATCTGTCCGTCTCTCATCGCGATGGTGCAGCTTGCCCGTTTCGCTATCTCAGCTTCATGAGTGACCATCACTATCGTGATTCCATCGTCACGGTTCAAATTTTCCAGAATTGTCATGATTTCATTACTTGATTTGCTGTCGAGGTTACCGGTGGGTTCATCCGCCAGGATAATCGGAGGCTTGTTTACCAGTGCCCGGGCGATTGCAACCCGCTGTTGTTCGCCTCCGGAAAGTTGGTTGGACATATGAAACGCCCGCTGGGCCAGCCCAACCCTTTCCAGGGCGGCGAGGGCTTTTATTCGCCGGTTATTCGAGTTGCCATAAATCAGCGGCAACTCGACGTTGGCGACGGCAGAAGTGCGCGCCAAAAGGTTAAATGACTGGAAAATGAAACCGATCTTTTTGTTGCGGACCTCTGCCAGCTGGGAATCGGTAAGTTTACTGACCTCGGCCCCGTCAAGAAAATATTTGCCGGAAGTGGGCGTATCGAGACATCCCATTATGTGCATCATGGTCGATTTCCCGCAGCCGGAAGGACCGATTATAGCGACCATTTCTCCGGTTTCTACGTGACAACTCACACCGCGGAGGGCTTGAACCGTTGTTTCCCCCATCCGGTAGGTTTTTACGATATTTTCGAACGTTATCATGGCCGGTTATCCTCCGGGAGCGGCACGGATTACAGTTCCACCGGCACCCGGGAATCCTCCGCCGCCAGGCGGGATTCCCCCGGCCCCACCGAACGCTGCGCCGCCGGCGCCGGTTCTGGAGGCGGTGGTGGCCTCAAGAACTCTGTCTCCCGTTTGTAAACCTGAGATTACCTGTGTTTGCGTGCCATCGGTCAGACCCAACGTTACCGGCCTGGTCTGCAACGCACCATTTATCATAATGCTTACCGTCGGATTTGCGTTCGTCCCACCGATTGCCCGGTTAGGAATAACCAGAACGTTATTAGCCTGGGAGAAGAGAATAGTCCCGGTAGCACTCATGCCTTGACCAAGTGTTACTCCCGTCAGCATGTCGATGCTCATTGTTATAGGATAAGAGACGACTCCCTGACTGTTGCTGCCGAAAACCGACAATTCGGACACGTTTCCAGTAAACGCATAATCAGGGAGGGCATCCACCGATATCGATACCGGTTGCCCAACTTTAAGGTTAGGGAAGTCGATTTCGTTAACAACCGCATTTACCTGGGCGGCGGCGGTACTAACCACTGTCATTACAACGGTTCCCGAGGTCGCTTGCTGCCCCGCTTGTAGTTTGACCGCCGTCATCACGCCGTTGTAGGGGGCTTTGATGGTCAGGTCGGCGCTCATAGTGGTGTTAAGAGTATCGAGTGCGTCGTTCAAAGCCTCCAGTGCATTAGTTAATTTTACCTGGTTCAACGCAATCGCCAGAGGATCGGGTGTCATCTCGGCGAGATTCTGCTGAGCCGTGGCCAAGGTGTCCTGAGCGACGACCACGACGGCCTGTTTCTGGGAGATTACCAGAAGATCGGGACCTGCCAGTATGTCGGCAAGGTTCTGCTGAGCCGTTGCCAGGTTGTTCTGGGCGACGGTGACTTGTGCCTGTTTTTGGGAGATGACCAACGGGTCGGGAGCAGCCAGCATGTCGGTGAGGTTTTGCTGGGCCTGGGCGAGGTTGTTTTGGGCGACGGCGAGGGCAGCCTCCTTCTGGGCGACGACCTGGGGGTCGGGAGCCGCGAGCATAGCGTCGAGGTTTTTCTGTGCCGAAGTAAGATTGTCTTTGGCGACGTTCAATTGGGCGAGTCTCAGCCGGTAAGTCACCAGATTCGCTTCAGTCTCAGTGCCTATGTAATTCCAAAAGGCGATGTCAAAGTTCGTTTGAGCAGTGTTAAGGCTTATATTGGCAGTTATAACTGCCAACCGCGCGTTATCGATTTCCGTTTGGGAATAGGGAATGTTAGCCTTATCCAGGTTGTCCTGGGCGGTGGTGACCGCGACCCGGGTGTTGGCAACTGCCAGCTTTGCGGTATCGATATCCGACTGAGAATAGGGCGTTTTCGCGTTGTCGAGGTTATCCTGGGCGGTAGTTACGGCTACTTGGGCGTTAGTCACCGCGAGCCTGGCGGCATCGATATCGGCCTGGGTGTAGGGAGTTTTGGCTTTATCCAGGTTGTCCTGAGAAAGATTCAAAGATACTTGGGCGTTGACGACCGCCAGCCCGGCGGCATCGATATCGGCTTGGGTGTAGGGAGTATTGGCTTTATCCAGATTATCGTTCGCCGTATTCAAAGCCACCTGGGCGTTGGCGACGGCTAGTTTCGCCTGGTTGAGGTCGGAAGGGTCGTAGGGAGTTTGTGCCGTAGTCAGGGCGTCCTGGGCGGATTTCAGGTTTACCCTGGCTTGCGCAACGGCTAACTGCAAGGGTGTCAAAGAGATGCTATCGAGCGTGGCAAGTACCTGCCCTTTTTTCACGGTGTCGCCGGCTTCGACGTTCACCTTGTCGACTGTACCGGAAATATTGAACGAGAGGTTATCGCTATTGGAGAAGGCGATGGCGCCGCTCGCGCTTACCGAATTTACGATGTCACCGGTTTGTACCGTCACCAGTTGCGTGTTGGCCGGTAAGCCGGTAGCGGCGGCTCCGCCGCTGCCGGCGTTCGTTTTCCGGTAGATAAGGTAGCCGCCGCCGGCTATGAAGAGGATTACCAGAATAATGACGAGTACCTGCCATCCTTTCAAGCGCTGCTGGGATGATTCTTCCATTTCGTGTCCTCCGGAATATATAGTTAGTTGAAAATTACGAACTGCTACTAGAAATTACCACCTGATTGTTAAGAAAATATCAAGCCCGGGGATTGAATACCGGGACGGTAAATACGAAACGGCTGCCCTTGCCGGCCTCGCTGTAAGCTTCAATTTTGCCGCCGTGGGCTTCTACCAGCCGCCTGGCGATGGTGAGGCCGAGGCCGTGACCGCCGGTGCGCCGCGACCGCGATTTATCAACGCGATAAAAACGCTCGAATATAAAAGGCAGTTCGTTTGCGGGGATACCCTCCCCGGTATCGGTGACGCTGATTACAATCTGTTTGCCCTTAGGCTCTGCGGTTATTGTTATCATTCCTCCGGCAGGGGTATATACGATGGCATTCTCCAGTAGATTGTGCAGCACCTGGTTGATGCGGTGGGGGTCGACGTCGGCGGCGGGAAGATTTTCAGGCAGGTGTGTGGCGATAACTATTTCCCGCGAGATGGCTTTAGCCTGCACCACCGCCGCCGCCTGCTTGATCAGTTCGACAGCATCGACCTCATGGCGGTTCAATTTTAGTTCGCCGGCTTCGGCGAGACTAAGTTCCTGAAGGTCGTCGACAAGCTGCGACAACAATGTCGCTTCTTCATCGATGGTTTTTATGGTATCCCCATCCATTTTTACGACGCCGTCCAGGGCCGCTTCCAGATAGCCCTTGATGTTGGAAACGGGCGTCCTTAATTCGTGGGCCACGTCGGCGATCATGTTACGCCGTAATTGTTCCGTTCGCTCGAGATCGGCCGCCATAGAATTGAAAGTATGGGATAAATCACCGATTTCACCGGTATCCTTCACAGCTACTCTTTGTTTGAAATCGCCTCGTCCCAATTTTTTGGCGGCGTCGGTAAGAGCCTGGACCGGGGACAAAATTCGCCGTGACAGAAAAAGGGTAAAAACGAACGCAAATGCTACTGCGATCAGGCCTCCCCACAGAAAATAGAGTCCTATCGCCCGGAAAAGAATCTGCATTGAAGCGAGTCTCATTTCGGAAGCGGATTTTGGCATGATGTAAAGCGTGCCGATGTTGACCGGCTGCGCTTGTACCCGGCCCGGTAGGACTGGAGCGGCCATGATAGGACGGCCCGGCACGCTGGTATTATTGTATTTCCCGTTAACTTCTCCCTGTGAATCGGCTACTACCGTACCTTGGATGTCGGTAAGCACGATGCGCTGTTCGTACAGGTTTCCCCATTGCTCGATAAATGGTTGAATCCCATTCCAATTGTGCTGGCGAAAATAATAAGCCGAAAGTTGAGACTGCATTCTGCCGGCAAGAACTTGTTCGGTCTGCCGCTCGTACTGGCGGATCTGGTTTTGGGTCGAACGGTTAATAAAAAGGAAAACGCTTCCGGTCGTTACGAGGATAACGGCCAGAAACGCGGCCATGAGACGGAATAGCAGGCTGCGTTTCACAAAGTGCCCCCGGAAAACTTATAGCCGGAACCATATATTGTTTTAATGTATGAGGACGCGGGTTGGCCGGAACCGGCTTCCAGCTTTCGCCGCAGGTTCAGGATGTGGACATCGATGGTACGGTCGAAGCCGTTAAATTCGTAGCCAAAGACCTTCTCGATCAATTGCGCCCGGCTGAAGACCCTTCCCGGTTCTTCGACCAGCACACCTAGTAATTTGAATTCGATCGGAGTAAGGGGAAGCGGCCGGCCGTCGATGCACGCTTCATGGCGGGCGAAGTTGAGGGTAAGGTCGCCGTTTTTTATCTCGGCCGGACCGAGCCGGGCGGACTCCTCGGGTAAACGCCTGAGTATCGCCCGCACTCTTGCCGCAAGCTCCCTCGGGCTGAAAGGTTTTGTCATGTAATCGTCCGCGCCGCTGTCCAGCCCTATCAGCTTGTCGTTTTCCGTCGTTCGGGCAGTAAGCATGATTATCGGGACATCGGTTTCTTTCCGGAGGGTGCGGCAGACGTCCAGACCGCTCATCCCCGGCAACATGATATCAAGAACGACTATATTCGGATGACTTTCCCTCGCGGCCCGGAGACCTTCGACTCCGTCGTAAGCTACGATAACATTATACCCATCCCGTTTCAGATAGAGCTTGACTAGTTCCACGGTTTTCGCGTCGTCGTCAACCACTAATACTTTCTTGGCCATAATTAATTATTGTAAAACAATTGTTAAGAAATTATGAAAACCACCTGTGCCGAAAATGTCGGAAGGCATAAAACATAAAACATAAAAAAAGGGAGGGGAACTACCCCCTCCCTTTTAGATTTATCGGTTTAGATTGAAGTTTTCGGTTAAAACCTGCCCATTATGCCGCGGCTCATCGGCATACCGCCCCGGACCGGACCGGCACCCCGCACGGGGCCGCACGCACCGGGACCGGCAAAACCGCGCGGTAACGGAACGTCCGTCGGTCTGGCCTGCATCCAGTCTTTATACTGCTGGATAGTGGTTTGAGCCGAGGTCGGCCTGGATTGCCACCAGGCCTTGAATTTATCGGCCTGCGCCTGGGTTATTTTCCCCTGGTCGATGAGATTCTGGAGATATTTATCCAGCTTCTCGTTCTGCATATCGCCCCGCGCCTGTTTGATCGCGTCCTGGAGCTTTTGTTGGTCGATCCCGAGGATTTTGGCTGCTCTGGCCATCAAGGTATCGTTACTCGACGTCACGTTTGCCGCCTGGTTCAATACCTCATTTCCGGCAGCCGTACCGCCTGCTTTGGCATAAACGGCTCCGCTTATTCCTGCAGCCAGCAGTATAGCGGCCATGACCGCTATCAACACCATTTTCTTATTTCGCCACATGTCTTTTACCTCCTTGCCTGTCTCTCTAATTTAGATAATAACAGCAAAATATTAAAGCTTTGTTAATTTTCGATAACAAAAATATAACGCTTCGTTCACCTTTTTCGTTACTGTTCCCTTAGCCGAACACCCTGAGCTTGTCGAAGGATTATTCCTTTGTCATTCCGCCAGCGGCTTGTGTCCCGCATCTATCGGGGGCCGTTATCCGGATTCCCGTTGTCGTCTATGGTGGCACAGGCATCTTGCCTGTGTAATAAGGCGCCACAGCCATCCTCATAAATCCACCGTGTTATTGCCTGAATCCGGTTGACTGTCTGCTTCCGCCGGTTTAGAATATTTTTGTACGTACCCAAAGAGGATAATATGTCGCTTTCGATATCCAGTAATGCCTTCAAAGATGGGGAAAGGATCCCGACTAAGTATACCTGCGAGGGGCTTAACGTTTCGCCTCCTTTGCAATGGACCGAGCCGCCGGCCGGCACGGTGTCCTTTGCTCTGATCGTCGATGACCCCGACGCTCCCGCCGGTACATTTACACATTGGGTGCTTTTCAATATACCGATTGGCGTCCGCCGACTCGATGAAAGCATACCGCGCCAGGATAGGCTTCAGATTGGAGCCTTGCATGGGAAAACCGACTACGGAACCGTCGGCTACGGCGGCCCCTGTCCTCCCCGCGGTCCTGTCCACCATTACCGTTTTACTATCTATGCCCTGGACAAAGCGATAGACTTGAAGGCTGGGGCTTCCAAAAAACAGCTTCTAGACGCGATAAAAGGTCGTATTCTAGCCCAAGCGCAGCTTACCGGCCTGTATCAACGCTAATTTTATCGGGCATTCTTCCCCATTGTCATTCCAGCGGAGCGCTGGCCCCGTACTGCCGATACGGGGCCAGAATCCATTAAAAACACAAAACCAACTAATGCTCCCCGGGAAGCTAATTTACAGACGCTCTCCCCTTCAGAAGCAAAGTCGGCTTCTTGAATCCGGAAAGAGGGCTGGGTGAAACACCCAACCCTCTTATGTGACGGAAGCTAAATCGTTATTTACCGATCCGGAACATCTTGGTGCCGCAAACCGGGCAGGTGCCCTGGGTCGCTGGCTTACCATTCTTCATGGTAATGCTCTTGGCGTTCTTGATATCCCTCTTGGTTCGGCACTTAACACAATATCCTTGCATCGGTCGCCTCCTTTTTTGATTAGCAAAGATAAACCATTTCCAGCCTGATGTCAATAGGGAATGAGATTAATTTTGGGCAATCATTTGTGAGTTTCTGCCTCCGGTAGCTTCACTTTGACGCCATTTTGATATCAAAATTCCATCAAGGAATCGAAATTTGAATCCGAAAGTAGTTTCACAAAGGTGGCAACTGTAGCATTGGTTTTTGCAGGACTTAAGTTTCCGTTCCATTTTTTTGCTTGTTCGGTCATGCAAAAATCGTCTTTTGACAGATCTTTCTTAATCGCGTTCAAGTCTGTCCAAGCTGGCTCTGACACCAGTTAAACAACTGCTTTATGGGATGGACGAAATTTGAATGTTTTTATCATGTTTGGGGGACGGGGTTGCACTACGGGGTGTTCGGTACCAGCGGAAAGCGTTGTTTCAATATTTCGGCGGCCTTTCGGGCAGCCTGTCCCCGATGGCTGATGTGGTTTTTTTCCGCAGCCGATAATTCCGCCATCGTCTTCCCGAATTCCGGTAGATAAAATACCGGGTCGTAGCCGAAACCGTGTTCGCCGAACGGAGCAAAGGTGATGAAACCGGCGCAATCTCCGGAGCAAATTTCGACGTTTCCTCTTGGCGCAACAATTGCAATGACGCAACGAAACCTGGCCGTCCGTTTTTCCCAGGGTACGCCTTTGAGTTTCGACAGCAGGAATTCGACCCGCTGTAGATCGTTAGCGTCTTCTCCGGCATATCGGGCAGAACGAACGCCCGGTTCGCCGCCCAAGGCATCGACCTCGAGGCCGGAATCGTCGGCAATGGTCAGCAAATTGCTTTTCACCGCCAGGGCGGTTGCCTTGAGACGGGCGTTGTCTTCGAAGCTTTCCCCGGTCTCAGCAACGATAATATTGATGCCTGCCACCGCCGGCAGCACGAGATCAAAAGGGACATCGGAGAAGAGTTCGCGGTATTCCCTCATTTTCCCCTGGCTATTGGTCGCCAGCAACAGCTTTGTTGGCAAAGAAACTTCGAACCCCTACTTAAAGCGATTCCACGGGCAGCGCTGCCATGGTCATCGTCTTGAGAGTACCCCGCGAACCGAGTTCGGTCGCAACCTTAGCGATGGTCTTCTGGTCGGGTGCCTCGATAACGTTGACGAAATCATACGGACCGAGGAGAGCATACTGGCACAGTAATTTGACGCCCATAGCTTCGATTTCCTTGTTGACCTCTTTGATCCGGTTCGGAGTTTGCTTCAGAGTCTTTCTACCTTCCGCCGTCAAGTTAGTGAGCATTACATATATTGCCATCTCTACACCTCCCTACTTTGACGTTAGCCCGTTCCAAAAATAAAGTCAAGAGACGGTAGGGAATCGGCTGCCGATTTATCGCACCTTGCAAAGCGTTTCCCCGCCCCCTGGATTCCGTGCTCCGATTACATGCGGAGACTTCGTCCTGCACGCAGAAGTGCGTTACGGCACGCAGGCGTGTCAAGCCTTGTCCCGTACCGCGATACGGGAACGGAATGGTTTTCTCATGGGAACCCCGCACCCATACCTGCGAAAGCAGGTATCCAGTGTTCAGATCATATTCATCCCCACTTGTTTCCTCTCAAATAAGGTCTGATGTTTTGAAAGTTAAGACAATTAAAACAAGAATGCCAGCACCCGAAATGGTGCTGGCATTCTTTTAATTCGTTTCTAGAGCAATTTGCAGTTCTTTAAAGAGTCTTGAATCTCTTCTCGAGCTTCTTCATAACCTGGGGCATGGTCGTATATTCCATCTCGTCCAACGGCAAGCGGTGCGGCTCGAACGGACCATGGCGGCGCATGAGGTCGGCCATTTCGTTAGCCTTCTGGCGAGCAAGATCATACGAGATGTCGGCGAACATGTCCCTGGGTCCGATGAGTTTGCCTTCCGCGAGCTGGAAACCGAGAGCGATAACTCTGGGCGGTCCGTCGAAACGGGTCGGAACGCTATCGGCTACCGAGGTCGGCATCAACGGCCCCATATGGGAACCGCGCATCCAGCCTTCTACGAAAATGGGGGCGGCGAAAGGTTCCACCACCTCGCCCACGGCGGGGAATTCACCCTGGCAGCGTACAATACACACTGGATCGTCCTTGCCGACGTAACGGCCGGCGATAAGAGCGAGCTTCTGGGTCGAAGAAATGGCGGCGATGTCGCCGCTCAAGCGGGAATACACCGCTTTCACCATGTAGCGCGACGGTGCCCCGATGAGCACCAGCATGTCGTAGATCTCATCCGGACATTCGAAGGTCACCTTCTTGTGCCCCTTCACGTCATGCACTTCGAAGGCGAAACCCTTATGCATGTTTTCCGCAATAACCAGGCCGATGGTATTAAAAGGATCGGCAAACATCTTGTACAGGGGCATATTCCAGGCTCCGGACGAGGTCTTGTCCGCCATGAAGATTATTACCGACTCAGCACCACGCTCATTAATCTCCATCTCGGCAACGCCCGGCCCCATGCCTTTGACGTTACCGGAGAATGAATCCGAGAGCAGGTCTTGTCCGGCGCCGTGCAGTTTTAATTTCTTGGCGACCTTGGTGCAGTTGACGAAAGTGTCCCAGGCCAACTTGTGGATCTTCTTGTTGTCGATACCCAGCGAATGGGTCATGATCAACTCGAGGTCGTCGCCGCACTTGGTGACGTGGTAGTCGATCAGAGGCCCGTTCTTTTTGGCCTTGAGCATGCACTCCTGACCTTCCGCGATAACGTCGGGATGTGACTCGGAATGCCCTACGTAACCACCGATGTCAGCCTTAATAACACTTAAAGTAACGTCCAATGCACCCTCCTTGATATTTTTTAATAATCGAATCCGGCCCTCGCCCCGATCCCTTTATCGTACGGATGCTTGATCTTCAAACACTCCGTAACCATGTCGGCAAGTTCTACCAGTTGCTTGTCGGCATAGCGCCCGGTAAGTATCAGTTCGACGTTAGCCGGTTTTTCGCGAATAATTTCGATCACTTTGTCCAGCTCGGCCAGCTTCCAGGCAGTGGCCACGTTGATCTCATCCAATATAACGAGGTCGAAGTTGCCGCCGAAAACAGCTTCACGGGCGGCATCCATGGCTTGCCGGGCCTGCTCTTTCTCCTCGGGCTTGACGTTCCGCGGGTCGGTAAACGTCCTGAAGCCGAAGCGGAAAATCTTGACGTTGGGTAAACCGGACAGAACGCTCCATTCACCGTAGGGGTAATCCCCTTTCATGAAGACGATTACGGCGACCCTCAAGCCGTGACCCACCGCCCGGACAACTGAGCCCAAAGCTGCGGAGGTCTTGCCTTTGCCTTCTCCGGTGATAACTTGAACCAGGCCTTTCAAGCAAGGTTCAGAAGGGGTGAATTTACGTGTTACTGCCGTTTCCGTCAAAAAAACCTCTGGGTAAAACCGGGGATTTTAAAGAACCAGATTGTTACAGCAATCTGGTTACAGTTTAACAATCAATCTCGGCAGTGTCAAGGAATTGTGTGCAAAATGTCGATCGAATAACCGGTAAAAATTAACCGAAAGGTTTGGTGGTCGGGGCGAGTGGATTCGAACCACCGACCTCAGCGTCCCGAACGCTGCGCGCTAACCAGGCTGCGCTACGCCCCGTGCAAAACACCATTATATTCGGAATCACCAGCTTGAGCAAGCGTCTTTTCGGTTCCGCGTCTCCTGGAGCTGCTCAAGGAATATTCGAGGGTATTGGTTATCAGCTTGGGGGCAGGGGCACAGGCAGGATGCCTGTGATACCTTGTCCTTTTGGTATTGTTACTTTTTCGCGTAAAAAGCGTTAGAATACTACACATGAAATACGTTGTTGTGATTGCAGACGGAGCTGCCGGCTGGGCTTTGCCCCAGCACGGCGGCAAAACCTGTCTTGAACTGGCGAAGACGCCGAACCTGAATACGATGGCTCTCGAGGGCCTGCTGGGTTTATCGAAAAACGTGCCTCCGGGGATGGAACCTTCCAGTGCCTGCGCCTGCATGTCGGTGTTGGGTTACGACCCGGTGGTCTATTACAAAGGGCGGGCGGGCATCGAGGCCAAAAGCATGGGCATTTCGGTCGGTAAAGGCGAAGTCGTTTTTCGCTGCAACCTGGTGACTGTGCAGGACGGCAAGATGCAAGATTACAGCGCCGGACACATTTCCACCGCCGAAGCGAAGGGAATTATCGCGACCCTAAACGAAAAGCTCGGCAGCAACCGTTTCCGGTTTTATCCCGGCGTCAGCTACCGGCACATTCTCAAGATCAAGGACGGCGAAAAATCTCTGGCGGCGGCGTTTACTCCACCCCATGATATTCCCTTTAAACCGGTCGCCGGATTTTTACCGGAAGGCCCGGGAAGCGAACTTTTGCTCGACCTGATGCGGCGCTCCGAAGCTGTCTTGAAGGAACATCCCGTCAACATCGCCCGCTGCGGGCGCGGCGAACTTACGGCAACGACTATCTGGTTGTTCTGGGGTACCGGCCAGATACCGGACATGCCGCCGTTTAAGAAAGCCTACGGCCTCTCCGGGGCGATGACCTCCGGGGTCGACCTGCTTCGCGGGCTGGCCCAGATGGCTTCGATGGATATTCTAGAGATAAAGGGCGTGACCGACGGCCCGGACAATGATTATGTTGCCCAGGCGGCCGGAGCAATGGCAGCTCTGGACAAGCACGACCTTGTCGTTATTCATATCGAATCTCCGGATGAGGCGGGCCATTCCGGCCTGGTGGAAGAGAAGGTCAAGGCGATCGAGCGGATCGACATCGAGGTCATCGGCAAGATTCGATCTCGCAAAGGTGATTTGAGATTGCTCGTCATGCCCGACCATCTGACGCCGATTGAGATCCGGACACACTGCCCGGACCCGGTGCCGTTCCTACTCTGGGGTTCGGGTTTCAAGACAAACGGGGCGCAACGATTTACCGAGGCCGAAGCTAAAAGGACAGGCTTGTTTCTTGACCCCGGATATATTATTATGAGCAAGTTGATAGGGAAATAGATGGCGCTGATCGTACAGAAGTACGGCGGGACTTCGGTTGCTGATGCGGAAGCCATAAAAAACGTTGCGCGTCGTATTATCGCCCGGCGAAATAAAGGTGATCAAATGGTAGTCGTTGTCTCGGCTATGGGCGACACTACCGACGACCTGATCAAGCTGGCTCATCAGGTTTCTGAAAAGCCCGGTGAACGCGAGCTTGATGCTCTTTTATCTACCGGCGAATTGGTCGCCAGCACTCTGGTGGCGATGGCCATTCGGTCGTTGGGTAGTGAGGCTATCAGCCTCAGCGGAGCACAGGCTGGTATAAGGACCGATGCCAATCACAGCCGTGCCCGCATACTGGAAATCGACCCTTCCCGCATGCGGCGGGAGCTTGAGGAAGGCAAGATCGTTATCGTTGCCGGTTTCCAGGGGATAACCGACGGATTGGACATTACCACTCTGGGGCGGGGCGGTTCGGATACTACTGCCGTGGCTCTGGCCGCCAGCCTTAAAGCCAAAGCTTGTGAGAAATATACCGACGTCGAAGGAATATATACGGCCGACCCGCGTCTGGTCCCGGAAGCCAGGCAGTTGCGGGATATAAGCTATGAAGAAATGCTCGAAATTGCAGCTTACGGTTCCAAGGTGGTGCATCCTCGCGCCGTCGAGCTGGCAGGAGAATTCGACGTTCCCATCCTGGTCGCTTCTAGTTTTGCCGGCAATCCGGGAACGCTAATTCATCGAGAGGTATCTATGGAAGTTCGCAACAGAGTCAGAAGTATCGCCCACGATCTGGACGTGGCTAAAATAATGGTGGTCGGCGTTCCCGACCGTCCCGGTATTGCCGCATCTATTTTCGAACCGCTGGCGAAGGCCGGGATCAGCGTGGACACAATTGTGCAAAACGCCAGCATCAACAAGATCACCGACCTCACCTTTACCGTGGCCAGGAGCGAGCTGGATAAAGCGATGAAGGTCGTCGAGCCTATCGCCAAATCCATCGGCGCCCGGGAATGCGTCAGCGATGCTAAATTGGGGAAGGTAAGCGTCATCGGGACCGGTATGCAAAATTCACCCGGTTATGCCGCCAGGATGTTCAGTACCTTGAGCGAGCGCGGCATTAACATCCAATTAATCACAACGTCGGAAATAAGAATAACTTGTATAATTGAGGAGTCACAGGTCGGTAATGCCGTTCGTGCCTTACATCAAACTTTTCAACTCGACGCTGAGAGTTAAGGCTAACTTTGACAACGGGGGTAATCTGGATGTCATTTAAGGAAGAGGATAAAGCCAAGCTGAAGCGCCAATCCGGACGCCAGTCCATAGCATTGGCCGTCGAGGGTAAGTGGCAGGAAGCCATAGATGCCAACAAGGCTATCATCGAGAATTTTCCGGATGATGTAAACGCTTATAACCGGTTGGGTAGAGCGTATACGGAATTAGGAGATTATGCTCGGGCTCGTGCCGCCTACGAAAAAGCGATCGAGATCGATACCTACAACAGCATCGCCAAAAAGAATCTCAGCCGTTTATCCCTTCTCGGGGAGGCAGGTGCCGGCCACGAAGGCCATAAGATCGAACCGCACCAGTTTATCGAGGAAGTGGGTAAAGCCGGAGTGGTCAATCTGACTCACGTGGCCTCCCCGGAGGTGCTGGCAAAAATGGTCGCCGGCGAGGCCGTCGTCCTCAAAGTCGACGGTACAAATCTGACCGTCGAGAACGACAGCGGCGAATACCTGGGACATGTCGGCAACAAGACCGGGCAACGCCTCGTGAAGCTGATGGAGGGCGGCAACAAATATACCGCCGCTATCGTCAGTGCTTCGGAATCGTCGGTTACGGTTATTATTCGCGAAGTGTTTCAGGACCCCAGCCAGGCAGGGAAGTTTTCCTTCTCTCCGCGCGAATCGGAAGGTCTGCGTCCTTATGTCGCCGGCTGGCTCGGCGAGAGAATTGTCCGACGCGAATTAGAGGAAGAAAAAGGGCCCGATAGCCGGGGCTTTATTATAGTCGGCGGTGAGGAAGCCGAAACAGATCAGGAAGTTCTGGTTGACGAATCCGGCGAGGATACCGAAGAAGTCGACGAGGAGTAAGAAGCCAACAGCGAACGTTTATTCTCTAATTTTTACACGGCCCGTCAAGTACACACCACCGTACTGAAGCCTCAGACCGCTCGAGTTGGGAAAGAGGAATCCGGAAACCGATCCAGATGCCTCGTCGTGTCCGCGTTTAGTTTGTTTTAACGCAAAAAGGAACACCTTAAAAACGCACCTATGCCTCTGCCCCTCACTATCTGCTCGAATGAAACTCAGCGATATGCCGGTAGATTGATAGGTATATTCCGCACGGCAAAGGTTTCTTGGGTTTCTGCGAAATCCGGCGCTCTTCTGCCAATTTGTGCGGCGTGAGGTCAATTTGTGGAGAAATGAACTTTTTAGCCCCGGGCGTCGTATATATAATTATGACGAACATGAAAATCGCTAAAAGTTTAGTTTTGGCGGCAATATCAGGGCTTGTGGTGGCTTCTATGGTATTTTCCGGATGCAAACCAGCGGTACCTTCGACGCAAAACGCAACTTCACCATCAAGTTTTGTCTCCCAAAACAATACTCCTCAATATGCCCAGGATGTCGTCCGGGTCATAAAGGTATTCAAAGTGAAGCAGCCGTTTCCGCCCTCGGGAGAATGGGTCCGGGTCGACAGCCCGAATCCTAATCCCACGAGCGTACAGGAGGTCTTCAGCCAAAACGACAGCATGTACGTGGGCGTTCGAATAAATCCCGAATACACATCGAACGTGATGTTTTCAAAATTTACCTTCTTCAACCAGGCAACCGGCCAGGAAAAAGAAATCGGCTTCCCGCTTGAATCGTGGCCGTTTAAACCCGGACAAATAGTCCATTTAGGACTTACGAAGCCTTGGGGAGTTCCTAAAGAGATTGGAACCTACGAGATCAGAATATATCAAGGCGAGAAAGTTGCGGCTTCGGCAGTTTTTCAGGTGGCAAACACCGAACCGTCTCCAAATCTCTCGGCCTATCCTCACCAGATATCGCTCAACGAGGCAACCACTATTATTGATGCCGAACTGCCCGTACCCGGCTACCTGCCGGAGAACTTGTCATTAAACGGTATCTACCTGTTGGAACAAAGTAGCGGACGCACCGAAATTGCTCTCACTTTCGCCCCAAAAGGCAGTTCGCCGGTCGGCGTGGGAGATATCGAGAAGGTACCGGTCAGGTTATACCTCAGATTATTCAAAGGCGGTCAGATTGGCGGGCTCAAGTTGCCGGGCGAGCGGTATGACATTTCAGGGGTTGGTGGTGTGCTGGTAACGCAGAACCAGTCGAATGATTTGTTGTGGGTACAAAATTATGCTGTATTTCCAGGACAATTCGAAATGGACCTTTCGGCAGACAAAGATATCTCCAAAGAGGAACTGGTGAAGATCGCCAGGTCGGTGCCGCAAAAAGGTTGGACGAGGTAAGGAGACAATTCAACTGCATTTGGAAACATTCCTTGTAAGAGGTGAAAAATGAAAAAAATGGCGACGTGATAATCTGGTCTGACGCGCGTATCAGCGGGGGCAACACCAACAATGACGTCGTCATTAATGGACAGACAGGTGGAACCGATATATTTTTACAATTTAAAGCAAGGGAGCGAAGCTCTTTTGGTGCCTTCACAAATGGAGGGTAAAAATTACCGCCGGGTATTAACTGATCCGGTTATAAATGGGAATTTCGCCGTTTATACTGATGGAAGGCAGATCGGCCCGTTGGTCAACGCATTAAAGCTGGGAAACAAGTAAAAAAATTACGAGGTATCGCAATGAAGAATAATTATGCGGTCAGGCCGTTGCTGATCCTGGTAGCTGGTTTGGTTATCGGTATCATTGCCGCGGGGTGGTATAACGCAGGGCATAAAGTACGCCTAGTCGAGGGCTATTCCTCCGGCACCAACTATAACGGCGCGGCTATAGGGATATCACGTGAGGTCGGCGGAACGGGAGCATCCGAGGGTTACCGAATCGCCGGAGCAATGTGGCGGGAATTCGGCGGTCCATGGCACGACCAAGGCACCCCGCCCACCTTAGCGTGGCCGAGCTACGGACAGAAGGTCCGTCTTGGAGTTGTCGATTACGAGCCTTCGAAATCCGCTCCGGGAGGTTCCGCTGTATTGTGGCTGGAAGTAATTGACACGGAACACACACGGTAACTAAATAAGGAAGAATCTCAAGATTAACGTTTCCTAAGAAGCTCATCGTCGTTGAGAAAAAGGTAGACCTAAAAATGAAACCGACAAAAGCAAACATAACTAAATCTTACCTATTTATTTCAGCAGTTCTTTGCGTGGTTATGGTTTCGGCTAGCTGTGCCAAGATAGTACCACCACAATCAAACATTAGTCATGATGTGGCCATCGCCATTGCACAAAAATGGGTGGACGGAGCGTACGGGACAAAATCTGAAAATTATCCGGTCAATGCTACCATATCCCTTTTCGGGAATGTG
>JAUSGV010000060.1 GCA_030648675.1 Dehalococcoidales bacterium | reverse complement strand
CTCGAGCTTGTCCGGGCCCGGCACCCAATCGCGGCAAGCCGCCGGGCGTGCCTGATGAATAAGACAATCGCTGATTTTGCCGGAGGTATCGAACTTTAAAAAAGAACAGGCACCATTCGTATGTAACAGGAGCTTTTCCTTACCTTGCCAGCGGGGATCGGTAAATCGGCGGATGAACTCGTCCGCTTCGATGCCGAGAAATGACGAAATACGCCGGACTTCTCCGGCACTCAGCGGAGCCTGGAACTTGATGCAGCAAACGCCGCAGCGAAAGCACTCTGACAATATTCAGTATTCTATCATTTACAGGCGCTGATAGGCTACATCGAGCACCGTCTCGTCTGTTTTGAGATGAACAAAGATCGTCTTTTTCGCCCGGCTTTTGGCTCCGTTAGAATTTAGCGCTTTATCCATCAGCCCTGAATTTTTCCCCAATTTCGGCGGCGCTTCTTCGACATTTTCGATTCCGCTGAGCGTTTTCAGGCTGCAGATGATCTCTTCCAGTGCTACCGCCCTGGGTAGAACTGCCGTTATGGCCGTGCCTTCGTCCCAGGAGCCGGCTACTTGAAGAATGCGCGTATGCAGTGTTTGCTCTACCTTCGTAATAAAACGAATAACCTGATTGGCGGCTGCCGGTGGCGGTATCACCAGTTGAACCTCTTCCAATAAAGTCTCCGGCCCATCTTGCCGCTCTGAACCAGCGTTTGTTTGCGCTTCCCGATTGTTTGCAAAACCGTCTGGTTTCACCGCTACGTTTTTACCGATGACTACTTCCCCGCGGTGTACTTGCCTGATTGCCTGGATAAGTTCTTCACGGCTTATATCTTTGAGAAGGTAGCCACTCGCCCCTGCCCCTATTGCCCGGACAAGGTACTCGTCATAAAGCGTCAGCATGATGATGTTACAGTCGGGATTCTTCTGTTTGACCAGATTAGCCAACTGAATGCCATCCATTCGCGGCATCTTGATATCCATCAGGATAACGTTCGGAGAATGCCTGGCGATTTGAAAAATAGCGTCCTCGCCGCCGGAACTCTGCCCCACGACTTCCATGTCCGGCTCTTCCGCCAGCATGCTGCAAAGCCCGTCACGAACCACCTGATGATCGTCTACCAGGAGAATTTTGATATCTTTTCCCATGTCTTGTCCTTCACTGCCGATAATTTAGCAACGAACTTGGCAACGATATCACTAAGGCGTAATAGTAGAACTTTCGGGGGGAGCTTGAAAGTCCCAAAACGGTAGATTTTTGCGACGAAAGTATCAGGCAGATTATACAAAAGTATCAAGGGCGATTGATCAAACCCCGCTTATAGGCCTCGGCAACCGCTTCGGAACGGTTATGAACGCCCAGTTTTTCAAAGATAAACCGCACGCTTCGCTTGACCGATGCCTCGCTCAGAAAAGTCTGGTGTGTGATCCCTTCGGTCGTCACACCGTCGGCAATGAGACGCAAAATCGTCAATTCTCTATCCGACAATTTGGATTGCTGATCCTCATGAGAAGTGAGTTTGGTCAACTTGTCTTGAGTCAGTGAGAGGTAAAGCGGGGAACGACCTTCGTGGACCGCCCGGATGGCTTTCAAAAGCTCTTCGCGGTTGATGTCTTTAACCAGGTACCCCTGAGCTCCGGCCTCGATGGCCTGCATCAGATATTCATCGTACAAAGTCAGCATGATCACTTTGGTTGCAGGGGATCTGCTTTTTAGCTGCCTTGTTAATTCGATACCGTCTATCCCGGGCATTTTAATATCCATCAATACGACTTCGGGAGATAGCCCCGCCACCTGGTCGATAACGTCTTTCGGCGTGCCGACTTCACCGACGATTTCGAAATCAGACTCGAGCTCCAGCATACGGTGCAACCCCTCACGCACAACTTGATGATCATCCACAAGAAGAATCCGGATTTTATCCATTACTCATCCTCTCCCGGCTGCTGAATAGGCAAGGATAAGACTATGCTCGTTCCTCCCCCTTCTCCGGTCTTGATTTTTATATCGCCGCCTAACATTTCCGCCCTCTGCTTCATTCCGACAAGACCTACGTGCCCCACCTCGACAGCACTATCCATCGTTCGCGACAGGTCGAATCCCCTACCGTTGTCGCTGATATCAACCAGGAGTTTTTCTTTAAGGAACTCGATGCGCACATCTACCTTCGTCGCCCCCGCGTGCTTGCGAACGTTGTTTAAAGCCTCCTGGATAACACGGTAAGCGGCAATTTCGACACTGGATGGCAAGCGACACGGCGATCCGACTTCACTGAACCGTCCTTCCAATCCATCAGCCCGTAAATCCTCAACGCTTTTTCTCAACGCATGGGTAAGGCCAAGTTCATCCAGCGCCGGCGGACGCAGGCCGATAACTACCCGCCGCAGCTCTTTCAAGCTTTTCGATATAGTTGCGGACATACTTTCCAATTCTTGCTGTGCCGGGCCGTCGTTTCCGGCCAACAGATGCCGGCACGTCTGGACGCGGTAGGACGCCGCCACAAGCCATTGTGCTACGCTGTCGTGGAGGTCGACGGATATCCTTTTTCGTTCTTCTTCCTGCGCCAGTACAACCTGCGCCAGGAGTTGTTCTACTTGCTGCTGCTGGGTTTTCAAACTGTCCAGCACGCTGGCATTTTCTACCGCGATGGCAGCTTCGTTCGCCATCGTAGTCAGCAAGTCGATTTCCTCATCGGAATATGCAATATCCGATTGCTTCTTGCCCAATATCAGGATTCCGACAAGTTGCCCCTTGCTTCTTATGGGGCACAAAAGCTCGATTTCCAGGATGTTCAGGGCTTTCCTTTCCGACTCCCATAGTCCTTTTAGTTTCGGGATCGTATCTATCGATTCGCGTCGCAGGACCTTTCCTTCCGAGTTAAGCCAGGCGACGATAGGGCTGTCGGCAGACAATTTCAGCCGGATACTCGGCGATTGCTTACATGCCTGTGCAAAGCGAGTTGTATGTTCACGGGTTTCGTCTTCCGGAAACAGCAGCGAAGCCTGTTTAACATGCATGGCCTGTATTATAGGATCGAGGATACTCTGGGCAAGTTCCCTCAGATCGAGGACGTTGCTTATCTTGTGGGAAAAGTTTAACAGTATCTGCCGGTAATCATATGTTTCCCGGTAGAATAACCGGTCAACGAACTTTTGCAAGAAGTTCCTTAATGGAGTCAGGATCACCACTACCAGTAGAGCAAAAACCGCTGCCAGCGCGACGCTGCTGTAATTGGTCCAATCATGAAGGAAGACTTGCAGCGTGAAGAGAAGCAAAATGTATACGGCGGTCAGAACCAGCGTCAAGCTCGAATACGCCAGACCGCGGCTCAGAACCCCTTTGATATCGAGCAGCCGGTACCGGCTTATCGCATAGCCGATGATAAGAGCGTTCGCCAGGCTGCCTAAATGATCGATTGGCAGCTTGTCCAGAGACGGGATTAGATTAGTGTAAGCGCCGATTACCAGGATAGCCCAGCCTGAAATCAGGTACAGGGTACGGTTGCGCTCGATCGACTCGGTTGACGACCGGTACTTCGCGATGAGATGCACGATTACGAAGCCGATGAAAGCCAGGGAAATGATACCGATAAAAAACAGCGAGACCCCAAGACTGTGATGTAAAACGCCGTCAACGACATACGAATAGTTAACGATATGCCCGGTCAGGGCTAATACGGTTATGCCTAAAACGAACGCGTAGCCGAGATAAGTGCCAAAGCCGGCAGGTTTGTTAGTATAAGCACGTATGAAATAGTAATACGTACAGAGGGTGCCAACCAGGGCACCGACGAGCAATTCGTTCCAGAGCAGGGCTAGATTCGGGGAGGGGTTCCAGTGGAGCATGAATGAGGTGAAGCTCCAGGTAGCGGCAACCCCGAGGTAAATAGCGAAGGCTCGATTAATTCGCCGCTTTGCGGATGGGAGTGTCAGCACGAGTAGGGCAATGTAAGTGAGGCTGGTAATTAACGGGATGAGTGCCCACGTAGTCACGTTTCTGCCCCCGGGTAGTCTCCTCGTTATGTATTGTGAGGCTATTATGACTCATGACTTTATGCTTGTCAACCTGACGGAGAGAGCACCACAAGCTGAACCCGGCCAGGCGCTACAAAGCTGGCAAACAGTTCAGCCTTTTTGCTGGAAGGTTATGCTCGCAGTTTTA
>JAUSGV010000037.1 GCA_030648675.1 Dehalococcoidales bacterium | reverse complement strand
GGTACGAGTAACGAAACCGGTAACGTCACCGGTAACGGAACAGGTAACAATACCGCCAAGTGGGAAAATATCCTGGGGAAATGGAAACCGGCGACAGGAATATACAACGGTGTCGAGGAAGAGTTAACCAGCCGCTTTTTCCAGACCAATACCTACGTTGCGCAGTCCGAAACTGGGGGTGGGGTAAAGTTGGTTTTCCAGTTCGATCAGGAAGGTGCCCAGCTTTTCCAGCAAATTACTACCCGGTTAATAGGTAAAAGGATAGGTATTTTCGAAGGCGGCACAGCTTTGATGGATGAGAATGGATATCCGATCGCCCCGGTTGTAAACGACGTGATCAGCCAGCAGGGCGAAATAACGGGATTGAGCGTCAAGGAAGCTACCATGCTATCCCGGCAATTGAACGCCGGACGCTTGCCCGTCCCGTTAAAGGTCATCAGGGACCAGACAATTTCCCCGATATTAGGTTTCGACTTTGTCACCAAGAGCATTATTGGAGGTCTGATTGGCGTTGGGGCGGTCATGCTCTTTATGATTCTCTATTATCGTATTCCCGGAGTTCTGGCGACCCTCGGTCTAATTTTCTATGTTGTCCTTAACATGGCATTATTCAAGCTTATACCGGTCACATTGACTCTTGCCGGCATAGCCGGTTTCATCGTCTCCCTGGGAATGGCGGTCGATGCCAACGTGCTTATTTTCGAGCGAATGAAAGAAGAGCTTATTTCCGGTAAAAGAGTGGGTGGAGCCATCGAAGCGGGTTTTGGACGTGCCTGGACGGCTATCTGGGACAGTAACGTGACTACCCTGGTCGCCTGTGCCGTTCTGTACTTCCTGGGGAAGGCATTCAGCACGGCGGTTGAAGGCTTTGCCGTCACCCTCTTTATCGGCGTGATGGTGAGCATGTTTACCGCGGTCCTGGTTACGCGGACGCTGCTGCGTCTGTTTATCGGTACGGGGGCGGCACAAAACGCGAGGCTTTTCAGCCCCCACCTGGGAGGCAAATAACGATGAATATTATCGGTAAAAGATATTGGTTTTTCCTGATTTCAGGCATTCTGCTGGTGGCCGGTATCGTTTCGCTCGTGGCCTTCGGCCTTGAGCCGAGCATCGAGTTCAGCAGCGGAACGATAATGACCGCCGGCTTCGAGAAACAGGTTAACCAGCCGGATTTGAACGAGGAACTGGCTGCCCTGGGTTACTCCAACGCCCTGATTCAGACCACGGGCGAAGGGAATTATCTGATCCGGTTCCCCGAGTTGAGCACGGATGCCAGGACCAACCTTCAGGCCGGTTTAACCGAAAAGTTCGGTGCGTTGAAGGTCGCTGATTTCGATTCCGTGTCTCCGCTCGTTGCCGCTGAGACTACACGTAACGCCACCATAGCCGTTATCGTCGCCTCCCTCGGCATTCTGCTCTATCTAACCTGGGCCTTCCGAAAGATGCCTAATCCGTTCCGTTGGGGCATGAGCGCGATTGTTGCCTTGTTCCACGATATCCTGATCGTAGTCGGCCTTTTTTCATTATTGGGTAAGCTTCTCGGCTGGCAGATCGATCTGATGTTTGTTACCGGCATTCTCGCCGTCTTGGGCTTTAGCGACAACAATATCGTTGTTATCTACGATAGAGTACGCGAAAATATGCTTTTGGGGAAAGGGAGCGGAGACTTCGAAACGCTGGTAAATAACAGCGTCGTCGAAACGATGGCTCGTTCTTTAAATACCAACATAGCAGCTCTATTCCCGATCGTAGCCTTGCTCATCACGGTAGGATCTTCGATTCAAAATCTGCTCGTGGTTCTGCTCGTGGGCATCGTAGTCGGCACCTATGATTCGGTATGCGTCGCTCCTTCCCTGCTGGTCGTTTGGCAGAAGGGTGAGTGGGGAAGGTTTATCGGTCGTAGGGGGTAATCAAATTGGAACCCAAAGGCCGTGTGAGTATTTCTACTCCCCAGGGTGCCGCCGTACTGTTACTTGGTACCGCCATCGGCTTGTTTGTACTCAAAGTAGTTGTCGGCCTGGCCACCGGCAGCATTAGTATTTGGGCTCAGGCGGTTGACAGTTCGCTCGACATCTTTGCCGTTGTCGTAACCTTCCTTACCGTTGGTTTCTCCGCCAAGCCTGCTGATGAGGACCACCCGTTTGGTCATGGCAAGATTGAAGATATCGCCGCCGGCATTCAGGCGCTTCTGCTCCTTGGAGCTTCGGCAGCGATAGCCTATTCGGCAATCAGACGCATTTTGTCTGGCGAACAAATCAAACTTGAGGAAGCGGGCATCGCTGTCATGGCGTTGTCTATGGTAGTCAGCATTTTTCTGTCGAGGCATCTTTTCCGGGTATCCAAAGCCACCGGCTCAGTAGCCTTGGAAGCCAATGCCGACAACATCCGCGGCGACGCCTATTCGACAGGCGGAGTGTTGGTCGGACTGGTGCTTGTCAGGTTTACTCACCTCAATATCATCGATCCTATAATCGCTCTTGCCGTTGTAGTTCTGATATTGAGGGCAACGTATAGGGTGGGCCGCATGGCTTACAGCGGGCTTTTGGACGTTAGACTACCCAAGTCGGAAGAGGACATTATAGCTTCCGCGATAATGGAGCATACCGGCCAGGTCCCTGGTTTTCATGAGATGCGCACCCGTAAAGCGGGCAACCAGCGTTTTATCGACCTTCACCTTATGCTGCCGAAGAATATAAGTGTCGAAGAGGCACATAAGATATGCGACCATCTGGAGGGAGACCTCAAGACGAAGTTGCCCAACATCAACGTCACTATCCACGTCGAACCCTGTGATAACCCCGAGTGTGAGCAGTGCAAGGTTGCCGAATGCAGTGAACACGAGGCGGATGGCTCTCGGAAGGGCTAAGGTCCCACCCGATTGGGAATCCAGAAATCCTCTCGTTCTCGCAACGATATCCGGGGTTCAGGATGACTTGGCGGGCTGCTCGTTTATCAACTTCTCTCCGTATTCAAGAAGCACACCGGCGTGTCCGGAGGGCACCTTCTTGTTTTCCAGATGGGCTTTCAATGCTTCCAGCGGCGTGATGTCCCCGGCAGTCCACTTCCCCAGTCTACCGGTGCGCGCTTCGCGCTCGACGTGTGTGGTGACGGCAAGATAGTGGGCATCTTTGAGGGCATTTCTGATCTCGTTTATCGCGAGGCGGCCGTCCAGAGCCTCAGGTAATTTTATATCCACCCGGACGATGGCGTCCCTGATCTTATCGTTGTGTGGGCCTATTATATGGAGAGCTGTGCCCGTGGGGTCAGGGTCATCAGGTCGAATATCCACACTGATGGAGAGAAAACGGCGGCCTGCCAGGGGGTGAAAATCGAAAGAGACCCGCCGTTGCTCCGGTTGCCCGCCATGACTAATTTCAACGATAAAGAAACCCTTGTCGTCCTTTTCCTCGCTGAAATCCACCCGTTCCAAGCTGCCGGAGTACACTACCGGAGGTGCCTTTAAGCGTGATGGATTCACCACCTGGTGTTTGTGAATGTGACCCAGCGCGACGTAATCGAAAGCCGGGTTGGCTATGTTCCCGGGTAAGAGAACCGGCTCCTGACCGATCGTCATCTGCCTTTCCGACCCCAGCGAAGCTCCGGTTACCCAGACATGTGCCGCCAGTATCGAAGGGAGTTTCGGATCCAGTTTTTCCGCGTGCGACTCGATCACTCCGGTCAACAAGTCTTGAGCTTTGCTGTTTATCTCTTCAAAGGTGAGGTTTTTCGTTTCGTCTTTACTGAGTAGAGCCCCACGCCGGAGCCACGGCAGCGAAGCGATCTGGATAGTACCGCTGGCGGTAGGGATACAGCAAATCTCGGGATGGTTGGAAACATAAACGTTATGAACCGCGAGGGTATCGAAGATATCGACTGCTGTCGCCCGGTTAAAAGCATTGTGCAGGTCATGATTGCCGACGAGCAAAAAGACCGGAATACCGTTAGCTGCCAGGCGCGCGATACGTTTCGCAAACTCGCGCTGCTGGGTTTGGCCTGGCTCGCGGCTCTTGTAAGCATCGCCGCAGAAGAGCACGAGGTCCACGCGGTTTTCCAGAGCGTAGTCGACCAGTTTGTCGAGCGCCCTGAGGAAGTCCAGCAAACGCGTCGATAGGCCCGTGGTGGGATCTACCCTGCCGTATGTTTCAACACCGAGGTGGAGGTCGGCGAAATGGAGGATTTTCACATCATTCCTGTCAACTTATACAATTTGTCATTCCGTACTTGATACGCAATCCAGATGGGATGGTTACTAGATTCCCGCTTTCGCGGGAATGACATTAACCTTGGGGGTTCTCTATCTTCGCCACGCTGCCGCCGGGAGGCAGCGTGAGAAAATCTTCCCCGGCTAATTTTTTGAACAGGGTTTCGCCAAGCACGTCAACAGGAATCCGGATCTGGTTCATGCTGTCGCGGTCGCGAATGGTCACTTGGTTATCCTCCAGCGACTGGAAATCGATAGTAACGCACAGCGGAGTACCGATTTCGTCCTGCCGGCGGTAGCGGCGACCTATGCTTTGTGCATCGTCATACTGCATGGCAAACAGCCGGCGGAGGCTCATCTGAATGTCCTTTGCCATTTTCTTGAGCGGCTCTTTGCGGCTCAAGGGTAAGATTGCCACCTTTACGGGTGCCAGATTCGGGTTAAGGTGAAGCACCACCCTGGTTTCATCTTTGTCCGGCTCCTCGGCGTAAGCATTGCACAGGAAAGCCAGGACAGAGCGGTCGACACCGGCGGATGGTTCGATAACAAAAGGCAGATAATGCTCTTTAGATTCCTCGTCGTAGTAGGAAAGGTCCTTGCCGCTGGCGTTGGAATGCTGCGTCAGGTCGAAATTGCCCCGGCTGGCAATGCCTTCAAGTTCAGCCCATCCCATCGGGAAGACGAACTCGATATCGTAGCACGCTTTGGCGTAATGTGCCAGTTCTCTTTCGTGGTGTTTTCGCAACCGCAGACTATCTATCTTAATACCGAGGTCGACATACCACTTGAGTCTTCTCTCTAACCAGTATTGCAGCCAGTCATTCTCCGTCCCGGGTTTGACGAAGAACTCTATTTCCATTTGTTCGAACTCGCGGCTGCGGAAAATAAAATTTCCGGTCGTAATCTCGTTTCGGAAAGTTTTCCCGATCTGAGCAATCCCGAAAGGTAATTTCTTCCTGGTGCTGTTCAGAACATTCTGGAAATTCACAAAAATGCCCTGGGCGGTTTCCGGGCGCATATAGACGACGTTGGCTTGCTCCTCGACCGGGCCCATAAAAGTCTTAAACATAAGGTTGAACTGTCGCGGCTCGGTAAGCTTGCCTACCGTCTCGCAGGCCGGACAAGGAATTCTTGCGATGTCCGAGGTCATGTTCTGCAGTAAAGCGCGCCTTCCGAACCGGGATGACAGAGACGGCTCAGGAACGTGCAAGCTTTTGGAAAATTTCTTTGATAAATCGACGGCTTTGCGGGTCAGGTTGTCCTTGTCCTGTTCAAGGGTGGAAACGAAACCCTGTACCTTACGCTCGGCATCTCTAACGGGTATTACCCAAATGTGGTCCGCTCTGAACCGCTGATTGCACGCTTTGCATTCTATAAGAGGGTCGGAGAATCCCTGGACATGCCCGCTGGCTTCCCAAACTTTGGGATGCATCAATATACTTGAGTCGATACCGGCAACATCATCGCGCTGCAGGACGTTTGCCCGCCACCATGCTTCTTTGACGTTTCGCTTTAGTTCTACCCCAAGAGGACCGTAGTCCCAGCAGCTTGAAAGCCCGCCGTAAATCTCACTACTTTGAAAGATAAAGCCGCGCCTTTGACATAAAGATACGATTTTTGCCATGTCGGGCGCAGTTGGAATGTTTTCGGCTGCCATAATCACCCCTCAGATTTGAATAGATTGCTGCAGAATTGGATTAGTTTATCACAGAGGGATGTTTATCTGGTAGTTCGGCGGGTTTCGCGGAAGATCCCCGAACCCTTAATTTGACTTTCGTGCTTCGAATGCGATATATTTAGCAACTAACAAGTGGCAAATCGAGCCTTCGAGCTGATGTATCTAACGGCTTCCAGTCTATGAACAGCAGCCGATGGGTGTGGGTGGAAACGCTTACGCCTCCCGTATTTGGAAAGAAGGAGCGCTAATGTTCGTTTCTCTTAAAGCACCTCTTTCCGGGGTGTTTTTTTATTTGAGCGAGCCGCGAGAAAAGAAAACGGAGTACGCAATCCAGAGGAAAAGATGACCGTTCTTTGCGATTCCTGGCAGCGAGTGATTAATTACCTGCGGATTTCGGTTACCGATCATTGTAATCTCAACTGCTTGTATTGTACCGGCGGCGTTTCCATTCCGCCGGCTCCCCGCAGCTACGCTCTGACATACGAAGAGATTTCCCGGGTTGTGGAGGTCGCTGCCGGACTCGGAATTACTACTGTTCGCCTGACGGGTGGAGAACCGCTTTTGCGCCCCGATTTAAGCCGTTTGATAGGGATGTTGGGCCATATCGACGGTATTAAAGAAATTGCCCTGACCACAAACGGAATATTGCTTGGTGCGCTCGCTGAAGAGCTGAAAACAGCGGGTTTGAAAAGGGTTAATGTCAGCCTGGATACGCTCCAACCCGAAAAGTTCGAGAAAATTACGGGAAGCAAACGTCTGAGCGACGTCATCGGAGGGATCGAAGCTGCCCGGCAGGCCGGCCTCAATCCCGTGAAGATAAACATGGTGGTTTTACGGGGCATTAACGACAATGAGATTGTAGATTTTGCCCGAAAGACAATTAGCGACGGCTGGCATATACGTTACATAGAATTTATGCCTTTTGGAGCCTTAAAGAGCGAGGTTGGAGAAATGGTCTCGGCCGAAGAAATTCGCGAGCGTATCAAAATTCTCGGCAATCTCGAGCCTTATACCGGTGAAGGCGGCAACGGCCCGGCGCGGTATTATCGATTTGCCGGAGCGAAGGGAACCATCGGTTTCATCAGCCCGATGACCGAACATTTCTGCCATAGCTGTAATCGCCTGCGCTTAACCTCGGACGGTCATTTGCGTCCGTGTCTGCTGGATGACGATGAGGTCGACTTGAAGACCGCCCTTCGTGCCGGTGTAGGGACGGAGGATTTAAAGGAACTTATCCGGCGTGCCGTCTCGTTAAAGCAAGAACAACACCATTTGGCGGAGGGAGTAGGCCCGTCTAAGCGGTCCATGCGGGGCATCGGCGGTTAGTCCTGAATGATGCCGAACACGATATCGCGCGTTGGGGAGGTGAACTATGCACCCGATTTTTCCAATTGACAGTGAAGGCAATTTCAAGTTTAAGCCGATAGGCTTCATCAAATTACCGGGAAACGCTCCCGCAAAAGAGAGTTACGCCGAAACGGAATCAGAGATAATATTGAATGACGAATTTGCCGGATGCCTCGAAGGTATAGATGAGTTTTCCCACATCATTGTTGTTTACTGGCTCAATCACATCAAAAATTATCGGGAAAAATGTCGTCCTCAAGATAGGGAGGACGTTCCGCTTTTAGGGCAGCTCGCTACCCGCTGACCGGACCGGCCTAACCCAGTTGGGTTAACGACAGTCAAACTGATTGGCCGGGAAGGCACTCACTTGAAAGTGACCGGCCTGGATACGCTGGACGGGACCCCGGTTCTGGACATAAAGCCGTACTATCCGCCATGGGACAAACCGAAAGGCGATCTGTTGGTGCCCGACTACATCTACCGGCTGAAATACTAGCTATGCAATATACCGGCTCCGCCAGCAATCCCTCTCATTTTTTCAATATGCTATCATATGCAGAAATGGGGCATGAATGAGGTAGAAAACGATGAGTGAATTGACTCACCTGGACGCCAGCGGCAAAGCCCGAATGGTCGACGTCGGTGCGAAGGCCGATACTGAGCGGGAAGCGGTCACCAGCGGCCGGGTGTTTATGAAGTCCGAGACGCTGGAACAGATAAAAGCGGCTAAACTCAAAAAGGGTGACGTGCTGGCGGTGGCCAGGGTAGCTGGCATAATGGCGGCTAAACGAACGCCCGACCTTATTCCCCTCTGCCACCCCATACTTATCAATGATGTCGATATCGAATTCGACCTGACTGCCGTCGATTCCATCGGCATTACGGCTACAGTGAAATGTACCGGGAAAACCGGCGTTGAAATGGAGGCCCTTGTTGCCACATCAGTCGCCGCGCTTACTATCTATGATATGGCGAAAGCGGTGGACAGAGGGATGA
>JAUSGV010000028.1 GCA_030648675.1 Dehalococcoidales bacterium | reverse complement strand
CCCGCATCGATGCCGGCATTAGGGAAATCTGGTCGGGTTCATAGGGGCGAAAGGTCTTGCTCATTGGTACCTCCTCGCTGAAACTTACCCAATTATAACCCGTTATGCCTGGCTGAAGCTATTACTCGGACAGGCTCCTAGCCTGGCATAACGGGTTCGTTTTGACCCGTCGGAGTTCTTGGCGTTGTTCGCCCAGAAGATACCCATAAGTTGGTCGACGCTGGTGACATTAACATAGCCAAGGTTGATACCTCCAGGCAGGTATGTATTGAATACGTAGGTAGTAAAGTCGAGATGGGTTGCTCAGAAGCCCTGGGTACGGGTAAGTTTTGCAACCTCTACTGCCAAACAAACGTACGGGCAAGATAGGCTTCGAAATAGATAACGATAGCCTGGCGGGCCGGTACTGTAATGAAGCCGCCGGCATCAATCGGAAGATTTACCATGCCACCTGTACCGCCTGTGTTAGGTGATAGCTTCTAGTAAGCGAATCCCGGGGGTGTTGTCTGGTTATCCGCTACTTCTGTAAGCGTGTTGGGGTTATAGGGATGATTGATTCAGGCTTATCAGCCCTTCTATTGCTAAAAGGGACTATTTAATCTTCGGTGGCTATTCAATCGGCTGACTTTTCTCGCGAATGTAAGACTGGAGACCAACATGAAACCGTTATGCTCACTGAATGTTCTCTTTCGGGACTTCCAAAACTTCAAGTTTGTTGATATTATGGAGAACATCATCTACTACTTAAGGACTACCCGGGAGCATTAGTATGTTAAATGCGAGAATGTCGGATTGGCGATTTGATAAAGTCGCAATACCAGCGGCAACATTCGCGACACTTGAAGCCGTTGACGGTTTGATGACTGTGTGGGCAATGAAGCACGGCTTTGTCGAGATAAATTTTCTTACCGCACCGATTGCCGGTTCCTGGATGTTCCCGGTTATGAAAATTGCTCTGGCGCTTATCGGTATTGGTGTGCTAATTCCCCTGGCAAAACGTTTCCCACGAATGGTGAATATTGGGTTCAACTCCACGTCGGCATTTCTCATAGTGATCCTAGCTTCGAATATTTTCGAAATCCTTAAATAAAAGAAAGATTGCCTTAACGGATATCGCTGCATTAAAAAAGCTTTCTTTACTCATTTCCGCGTTGCAGAAATTTGGGCGTAAACCGGGGGGGAACTTGTTTTCTGTTTCGACCTGGCTCGACCAAACGCGGACACAGGGTACGGCCTTTTCCGCGCCGCTAACCGTTCTCCTCAGAAACCTAACTTGCACACGTCTGCCAAGATATGCAGCTCTCACGATAAACTGAATTGCCAGAGGCAGATAGATATTGTGTCCATAGCCTTTGCCGTATGCGGTTTGGTACGGGAAAGTAACATAGTGGTCAACGTCGGCAACCAGGGCGACAGCAACCCCGCCTTCCTCAATTATTGCGAGCACGTTGCGCGATTAAGGTCTCTACCCATTCAAATAATTCGTGCGCACTAATGGGTGCGCTCAAATATTCCGGGGCTTCGAGATCCAGTCTTCTGATGCAATTCTTATCTGATTCCCATAAACCCACGAGGACGGTACGTGTCGGTGCCCAGCGATGCATGCGCAGCGTTATTTTTATTCCGGTCAGTAAAGGCATCATGTCGATAATAGCCAGATTTGGGGCTACAGAACTCACAATATTTTTTAATCCCCGCCCGACTGATTCGGTAGAGTAGAGGCTGTACCCACGGTTACCCAGAATACCGTACGCGGAGCGCTGGAATTCCGGATCCCTGGTAACTACCAAAATTGTTCCTTTCGAAACTGCGGGTTCCGCGGTCATTGTCATAAGGCAGCTCCTTTTCGCATGGGCTTTACTGTTTTAGTATTATGTTATGGCTTTTAATGGGTTAATAGAATTCTTCCACGGGACTATTTCAAGGTGGCAAAGGACAATATCTTAAACTATTCTGAAGCAAGAGTAATTGACGAAAACGTGTTAACACCAGGACTGAAGTTTGACCGAGGTATATCTTTTTCAAGGACAGCGGTTCGGATCAAGCATTGTCGCTACGGAGGTACTATTCAAAACGAAGGGTGAATGTGCGCGAAGTCGCTTTTTCGAATTTATGAGCACCAGGATTCGAAGATAAAACAGCTCCTTCTATTGTTCCTTGGCAAGAACTGCTGTATTAGCTGCCAATTTGATTTGTTTGGCGGATGTCTTTCCCGGCTTGTCTAATAAACCGTAGGCGTTTGCCAGAGCGACCGCACCTGTCCGGTTTTTAGCTTCGAGTTTTCCCAAAATATTTCGAAAGTGGGCTTTTACAGTAGTCAAACTTATATAACACTGCCCCGCAATTTCCTTGTTGGAACTGCCTATAGCCGCAAGCTGAAGCACCTCTTTTTCACGCGGAGTAAGAACATATAAATGTTGTTTGTCTTCACTCCTGTCGTTTCTGAATTCCCCAATCAGTTTGCTTATCAAAGAGGGCGACAGAATGGATTGGCCGCTGGCAGCAGCACGAATGGATCCAGCCAATTCCGCCAAATCGGCTGTCTTCAACAGATAAGAAGAAGCTCCGGCTTTTATGGCTTGAAACAATTGTTCCTCTTCATCTGACACACTCAGGACAAGCAGTTTCACTTCAGGGAATTTCTCATGTATCAATCTCGTAGTTTCGATCCCATCCCCGTTGTGCATGACAACGTCTATAATGACAACGTCCGGCCTGAGCCGGCCAACTTTGTCTATCGTCTCCACTTCGCCCGAAGCTTCACCAATGACTTCAAAATCGTTAAAGTTGTTCTTGAGGAGAATGGATAACCCCTGTCGAAACACCGGATAATCATCTACGAGCATTATTTTAATCATAATACCTCCTTTTTGCATTTGTTGATTTCTGCTAATTCGATGGGGGGTATCAAGGTTGCCCTTCCTTGGTAGTAGACCCATCTACTCCCCCCGTTTAATTGCATTATATCCAGCCGCCAATTCTTATGACTTCAGTCAAAAGGAGTAGTTTTTATCATCCTTAAGGTTGATGAAACGCTTTACATCCAGACATTAATATGGAATAAGCAAAACAGGCAAATGTGATGTCCGAAGCGAATCGAAAGGAGTCCCAGGGTGCAGATGGTAAGTAATCGTCCCGAGATTAATAAAGGGCTTACCGACCTCAATACTTACCAGATTAAAGCCGATGCATTACGGCTGATTCCGCGGTCTATTGCGGTTAAGCATAATATCATCCCGATGACCATCGAAGACGGCACTTTAGTCGTGGCTATGGAAGATATTAATAACGTAGCCGCCCTTTCGGAAATAGCCGCAGTTTGCAAAATGAGGGTCGTCCCTGTTGCCGCTGATGCGGGACAAATTCGACAGGCCATCGACTACAATTACCGCTCTTTCGGAGAAGTCGAACAGGAACTCAACAAAGTTGCCCCGGCCCCGGAACCGGAAAGGGCGGCGGAAGATATTTCCGATGCACCTGTCGTGCGCGCCTTAGACCTGATTATGAGCGAAGCGGTCAAAGTGCGCGCTTCCGATATCCACATTGAACCTCAGGTGGACAGGCTCCGCGTGCGGTACCGCATAGATGGAGTACTTCACGAGGCGATGTCGTTACCATTAAGTTCTCAAGCCTTCCTTATTTCCCGTATAAAAATAATGGCGAAGATGAACATAGCCGATCACCGGCCTCAAGACGGCCAGCTTACTTTCAAAATAAAGAATAAGGACATTGATGTCCGCGTCGCTACTATTAATACTCTATATGGTGAAATGGGTTCCCTTCGCATACTGGATAAAACCTTCGCAGCACGGACACTTCCAGAACTCGGGTTTAGCAATAACACCCTGGAACAATATCAAAAAATCCTCAAATCACCATTAGGGCTGATTCTGGTGTGCGGCCCGACTGGATCAGGAAAAACAACCACCCTTTATGCCTCGCTTAACGGCCTTGATCGCAAGGGACGCAAAGTAATTACCATCGAAGACCCGGTGGAGTACCGGTTTCCGGATATCGACCAGGTACAGGCGAATCCCAAAGCAAACATCACTTTCGCGAGTGCTGTACGTTCTTTCATGAGACACGATCCGGACGTAATTATGATCGGAGAAATCCGTGACGCAGATACCGCGTCTATGGCAATCCAGGCAGCTCTTACCGGCCAGCTGGTATTATCCTCGGTGCATGCCAACGACGCTGCGGGTTCCATTCTGCGATTAATGGACCTCGGTATTGGTCCATTTCTGATATCCGCAACTCTGGTTTGCGTCATAGCTCAAAGGATGACGCGACGAGTTTGTCCTCACTGCCGTCAGTTAACTAAAGCCCCAATTGAGGCCCGTGAGGCTTATTCTAACGAAATGGGTGAAGAAAGATCCGAGTTTTATATTGGCCGTGGCTGTAACGCGTGCGCAAGGACCGGATATCTGGGTAGGATAGCCATTTCCGAAATCATGGTCGTTAATCATGATCTCAGAGCGGCGATATTAAAAGGCTCCAGCGCGGAGGAAATCAGGGCAATCGCGAAAAAGTCGGGTATGGTAACAATGTGGCGGGACGGCATGGTGAAAGTGAAAGCAGGTATGACCACACCGTCGGAAGTGTTACGGAATATTTTGTATACAGGATGAAAGATTATGTCAGAATATCAATATTTAGCTTACGCAGATAACAAAAAGTTAATTTCAGGGACTGAGAGCGCTGCAAGCCCGGAGATAGCCGGCAGAATGTTGACCAGCCGGGGCTACAAGGTCTTGAGCCTGAGGCCGATGCCTGCTTTTCTTCCCAGCTTGCAGTTTTTCCCGACCCTCAACAGGGTTCCAGTGCAAGCTATTGTCTTATTTTCGCGCCAGCTTGCTTTGCTTCTGGAATCCGGGACCCCTATGGTTAATGCTATCGATCTGTTAAGGGTGCAGACGACCAACCGTCATTTGAAGGTTGTCCTTGGGGAAGTGATAACGGGAATCCGCAAAGGACAGCGTCTGTTCCAGGTTCTTGGCAGGCATCCGGAAGTATTCCCCAAAATGTATACACAGACCGTCTTAGTCGGAGAACAAAGCGGTTCTCTGGAATCGGTTTTGGAGCAATTAGCCGATTATCTGGAAAAAGAAGAGGCGGATGCCAAGGGCGTCAGAGGAGCCCTGCGTTATCCGGCTGTCGTATCGGTAGTGGCCCTCGGAGTGATCGCAGTCCTCACGATTTTTGTCTTGCCCGCTTTTTCCGGCCTGTACAGTGACCTCGGCTTAAAGCTGCCCTTGATAACCAGAATGCTTTTCGACACAATCGACTGGTTTGCTGTTTACGGGGTCTTCGTTCTAGGTGCAATAGGTCTGGCTCTTTTAGGTTACTACTTCTATTCCAGGACGCCGCAAGGCGGGCTTCTTACGAACCGGCTGGCTCTTAAAATGCCCGTCATCGGCCGGGTTGTCCATTTGAGCGAACTCAGCCGGTGCTGCCGCAGCATGTCGATACTGCACAAAAGCGGATTGCCGATTTCTGAAATTATGGCCCTTACTACGGAAGCGGCCAAGAATGCTTATGTCAAACAAGCGTTGACGCAGGTGCACCGCGATGTTCTTCGAGGACAGGGGATAGCGGCTTCCATGAGCAGGAATCGCATTTTTCTGCCCATGATGGTTGAAATGGTTGCGGTAGGCGAAGCTACCGGTACGCTGGATACAACTTTAACCGCTACGGCAAAAAGCTACGAGGTCGAGGCTGCAGATAGAATGCGTTCCATCATCGATATGATACAACCTACTATTACGCTCGTTTTAGGTGTGCTCGTCGCTCTAATCGCCTCTGCCTTAGTCTCTGCCATGTATTCGCTTTACGGACAAATGTGATAGGAAAAGATTATGCAAGAACACACAAATATAAAGGGACGCCAGGGCGGTTTCACGCTTATCGAAAGTCTATTGGCTTTGGTTATCCTCGCTATCGTCGTCATTGCCTTTGTTTCCGGCCTGGGGACCGGTGCGAAAGCAAGTCTTATTGCCAATGAACAAGCTACTGCCGAAAGTCTGGCTCGCAGCCAGATAGAGCTCATTAAAAATGCGAATTATTCCGCCACCTATGCAGCTTTACAGCCGCCTCCCACCTGGAGTATTTCAACAAATGTTGGTGTCGCCCCAAATAGTACGATTGATGCCTTACAAGAAGTGAATGTTTCCATCAGTCACAGCGGAAAACAAGTATTATCTGTTTCTGCCTACAAGGGGAACCGATGAACAACGAAAAAGGCTTTGCCCTTACTGAACTGCTC
>JAUSGV010000082.1 GCA_030648675.1 Dehalococcoidales bacterium | reverse complement strand
CGCGGTCATTAAAAAGGGCGGCTACTGGGCGATTGGCCCTGAGATACAGGAGTTTGAGAAAAAGGTTTGCGACTATGTGGGCGTTAAATATGCTGTCGCAGTAAACTCCGGTACGTCGGCATTGCATACTTTGATGGCGGCCCACGACATCGGCAAGGGTGACGAAGTCATCGTCCCGGCCTTCACGTTTATCGCGACAGCCAATGCTCCGCTGTTTGTCGGTGCCAAGCCGGTATTCGCCGAAGTAGAAGGAGCCACATACGGCCTTGACCCGAAGGACGTCGAAAAGAAGATAACCAAGAATACAAAAGCTATCATGCCCATACACTACGGCGGATTGCCGTGCCGGATCGAGGAATTACGGCAGATTGCTAAAGACCGTAAGGTATTACTCATTGAAGATGCTGCAGGAGCAATAGGGGCATCGATTAACGGCAAGAGAGTCGGCAGTTTCGGCGAATCCGCTATCCTCAGTTTTTGTGCCCCTAAAGTTGTCACCACCGGAGAAGGCGGCATGATCCTGACAAATGACGACCGCGCCTACGAAAAAGCGAAATTGATAATTAATCAGGGCAGAGCCGATACCGGAAATTATTTTGCGACGGCGACGCCCGGCGATTACGTGATGCTCGGATATAACTTCCGGATGTCGACTATGACGGCGGCCCTGGGGCTGGCACAGATGAGCAAATTAGATGACATAATAAAAATGAGAAACGATAATGCCGACTACATGATTCAGAAGCTTGCCGGTACCAAACAGGTAATCTTCCCCAAGGTGGCAGACGGTACAGTCCATGTTCGCCAGATACACACGGCGAGAATCGTCAGCGGCGTGGAATCCCGTGACGCTCTGTGCAAATATCTGGGGCAGCAGGGCGTTTCATCGCGAGTTTATTGGAGCCCTGTTCATTTGACTCCGTTCTACAAGCGTGAATTCGGCTACAAAGAAGGATATTTGCCGGTGACCGAAAAGGTTGCTTCGGAAGTTTTGACATTCCCGATGTATCCGACGTTGACGAAAGATGACATGGATTACGTCGCCCGGTGCACTTCGGATTTCTTTAAAAGCGGGGGCAAATAGAGTAAGCCGATGAAATCAGTTGTTATAGTGGGCGCCGGCGGCTTCGGCCGCGAAGTCCTGGAGATATTCAAAGCCCGGAACAAAATCGAGCTGGAGTGGAATATCCTCGGCTTTATCGATGAAAACGAACAGATGCGGGGCAAGGTAGTTAACGGCTATCCTGTGTTGGGCGGGCTGGATTGGTTGAAAGCCAACAAGGGAAAACGGGGACTGGGCTGCGTTTGCGCTATCGGCGACTGCACGATACGGAAAAAGGTCGTCGACAGGCTGGTAGCCATCGGCATCAAATTTTATAATGCCATCCATCCCACGGTTATAATGTCCGAATTCGTGGAAATGGGTGAAGACGTCATCATCTGCGCCGGGGCGGTGCTTACGGTAAATATTGTCCTGGGGAACCACGTCCAGGTCAACGCGAACTGTTCAGTCGGCCACGACGCAATCATCGGCGATTTCTGCTCACTACTGCCGATGGTTATCGTAAACGGCAACGACCGGCTGGGAGAGGGTGTCTACGTCGGTACCGGAGCAAACTTTATTCACCAGGTTTCGGTCGGGGAGTGGACTACCATCGGCGCCGGTACGGTTATTATCCGGGACATTCCCGCCAGGGTCGTCGCCGTAGGTGTGCCGGCAAAGGTCATCAAGACAAAAGAGTAGCTTTCTCACTTCTGGTAATACCAAACCACACTGTCAAGCATAATCGAATGCTTATCCTGAAAGCAATCAAAAAGAGCTTTGATTACTCCGGGATGCCCTATTCCCTGCAAGTCATCGTTCTCGCGATTTGAATCGATAATCAATTTTGTTTCTTCAGGATATTTGGAATAATACCCGGAACAGTCATGCCCCGACACGATGCCGCCTTTCTTTACTTTGGGCAACCATGCCAGAATATCATTTTTTACCGGCGTATAGCGATGGTCTGCGTCGATAAAAACTAGATCCAAACTCTCATCTTTAAAAATTTTCGATGCAGTCAGTGAATCCATGACCATCGGGTGTACTATGTTGGAAAGCCCCAGAGCTTCCATATTATGTCTGAAGATAGAGAAAACATCATAGGATTTGGTTATATCATATTGCCAAACGTCTATACTACCTTGCCAGTGGTCGATGGCGTACACGTTTCCATTATATTGATTTACGCTCGCTCCCAGAACTGAAGTGGATCGGCCTGTCCATGAACCGACTTCAGCAGCCAGCATCTTTTCTTTATGGGCCAAGGTCACCACTTTCTGTAGGGCAATTGCATCTTTGTCGGAAAACGGCATAACGCTGCCGACGTGAAATACAGGTTGTTTTTGCGCTTTAGTATCAACCTTGAATTCTGGCTGATCGGGAAACACCGGGAGGTTGTTATAAAAGTCAACGATGACTGCGAATGAACGTTTCACAATTGGAACGAGCAAAATCTTTCTTGCGATTTTGTGGCTTGCCATGTTAACTCCTTTATTTTTGGTGCGACGACTTACTGCCGACGATTAAATGGTACACGGCCGTCATAGCCGGGTGGAACGGGCGTGTGACTTTTACCAGGAAAGTGCTCCTTTCCGCGTCTCCGGTGCTCATATAGTGGAAGATCGGATCGATAACCGGCTGCAAGGGGCGCATTACGATTGCCAGGTAATATCTTCTGGCACACGGAGAGAAAAGTCCCGCTCCGTGCCGCCGTCCCATTTTAAAGTTAGAGCGAGCGTAGCTGATCATGTCATCGTGTGCCCGGGCTTTTTCGTTGTACAGCCTGAAGTGCGATAAAACCGGATCGATACGGTTTATCTTGAAAACCTTCCCAACCATTATCCAGTATTCGATTTCACTGTCTTGCTCTGCGATTATGATCGGATCGACCTTCTCGACAACTTCGCGCCGGTAAAATGCCGACGTGCAGGGGATACTGACAGAATCGTTGATGGCTTGTTTCAGGTCGAAATCCCTGGTGACGACATTCTTGATGACGCCGCCTTTTTCATTGATGTAATTGCAGCCGCCGAAGACGAAATATGAGTCAGGATTTTGGTTGAAGTATTTCACAACCGTGGCAACGGCGTCCGGGGGATAGGTGTCGTCGGCCCCCAGCCAGCCGAATATGTCGCCTTTGGCAATCTTTACGCCCTTTATCCAGGCGTCGCCGGCACTTTTATCACGCTCGGAAATGTAGACTATCCGTCCGGGATATTTTGCCTTGTATTCCGCCAGCATTTCTACAGTGCCGTCGGTAGAAACTCCATCGACGATGACGTGTTCGATATTGATATACGTTTGTGCCAGAACGCTCTCAATGCATTCCTTGAGATAGTTTTTGTTGTTTAGAGTTGGGGTGATAACGCTGACCAGCGGTTTGTCCTTCATGTTCTTCTCAGCGTTGTTCCTAACCTTAATTGGTGACTAACCCCATTTTTGACAGCAGTTTGTTGACGAACACGTATCGCCGCAGCCTGACCAGGACTACCAGGACGACGAAATCGTATATCCGGAGCGTGTCCAGCACGACGAAGATGTAATACCTCCGGCACCGGGGAGCAAATATTCCGCCGCCGTATTTACGGCAGGTCAGATAGCCGGTCCGGTAGCTTTCCCGTACCAATTTCCGGCCGCTCTTGGAGTATGTAATGCTGTCTTGCTGCAGCCGGATGGTGAAGACCAGTTTGTCGATGCGGTGTATCTTGTACTTCTTTCCCGCGGCAACATGCAGCTCGAAGGTTTCCCCGGAATTAGGAGTAACCCATCCTAATTCTGTAATAACATAACTCCGGTAAAACGCCGAAGGCGGCGTGTGCATCTGGTTCCGGTCCCGGATTGTCTCCCTCAGGTCGAAGTCTTTGGTAATGTAGGTACGCATGAATTCGCCTTTGGCGTTAATCATGTCGCCGCCGCCGTATACGATATCCGCTCCGGAGCTTTTGAAGCCCGCAACGATAGCTTCCACCGCGTCGGGTTTATAGGTGTCGCCGACGTCTATCCAGCCAAGGATTTCTCCTTTGGCCATCTTCCAGCCTTTGTTGACGGCGTCACCAAGTCCGTTGTCCTTTTCGGAGATATATTTTATTTGGTCTGGAAATTTGTCGTGATACTCGGCTAGAATATGGACAGTCCCGTCGGTTGACCCACCGTCCACGAATATGTGCTCTAAATTCTTGTACGTCTGGTGAAGCAGGTTAAGAATGCTCTCTTCGACGTACTGAACCCTGTTGAGTACAGGCGTAACGATGCTAACCAGAGGTATTTCCGGAAGGCTATTCTTCTCTTTGGTGCTTTCCGACGGCAAGACGTTCTTCTTCATAAGTATAACATTAGTTCAGTAATACCGATTTCGCGATTTTGATGGCATCTATAAAGCATTGCCTGAGGGTTCTCTACGGAGAATCCGTTTGAGCAGAAGCCTGTCTTCAGAATCTATTCCTTTGATTATGAATAATACGATGAAATAAAGCAAGGCTGATATCGGAATTAATACCCAGAGCATTATTAAATCCCGAAGGTAATATACGAATAAACCCATTACGGTTCCAGATACTAGGACCCTTGCTAGCCCATCCAGTGTTTTCCTCCACGAGATTCCGTATCCAATCTTCGAGCTCCAAATTAAAACTATAGATAAAGCGCTAAGCTCGGTTGCTACCGTTGCAAAACTAGCACCGAT
>JAUSGV010000003.1 GCA_030648675.1 Dehalococcoidales bacterium | reverse complement strand
GCCGCCGCATGAAGCCGGGCCTGCGGAGTTCAGCGTCGACGTCGACGGCGAGATCTTCAACGTCAAAATCGCGCCGGTGGTCGGCAAGACCATCGAAGTTGCTAGATCCGAGAAACCCAAAGGATCGTCACCGGGGGCGGTAGTGTCGCCCATGGCGGGAATGATACTCGCCGTAAAAGTGAAGGTCGGCGACAGGGTCAAAGCCGGCGACATCCTGCTCATGATAGAAGCGATGAAAATGCACAACGAAGTGGACGCACCGCATAACGGCGTGGTGAAAGAGATACTGGCCTTCGAGGGCGAGGTGGTTAACTCCGGCGACGTCCTGATGGTGCTGGAGTTGTAGTGAGCAAAATACTCGTTGCGAACCGTGGGGAAATAGCTATCCGCGTCATGCGCGCCTGCCGGGAGCTGGGGATTCCCTCCGTTGCCGTTTATTCCGATGCCGACGAGGGAGCGCTTTTCACAAAGTACGCCGACGAGGCCTATCATATCGGGCCGGCCCCGGCAGCCGAAAGTTATCTCAACATAAGGAAGATTATCCAGGTTGCCAAAGACAGCGGCGCCGATGCGATACATCCTGGTTATGGTTTTTTGGCGGAGAATCCCAACTTTGCCTATGCTTGTGAAAAAGAAGGGATAAAGTTCATTGGTCCCTCCAGCAAGGTGCTGGAACTGATGGGGAACAAGGTAGCGGCCCGGCGTGAGATGCAAAAAGCCGGCGTACCGACGGTAGCCGGCAGTGACGGGCATGTTTCCGATATCGCTGCCGCCCAGAAGATCGTTGCCGAGATTGGTTTTCCGGTAATCATCAAGCCATCGGGGGGCGGCGGCGGTATTGGGATGAGAGTGGTCAATAGCCAGTCGGAGATGCAGGAAGCCCTGGAATCAGCCAAAGCGAAAGCGGCCAGTGCTTTCGGCCTGGCTGAAGTTTATATCGAAAGGTACCTGCCGCATCCGCGCCATATCGAATTTCAAATCCTTGCCGATAAACACGGCAACGTCATTCACCTGGGAGAGCGGGAATGCTCCATCCAACGCCGCTACCAGAAGCTGATCGAAGAAACGCCGTCTTCCGCCGTTTCTCCAGCGCTGCGTCGTGAAATGGGTGAAATCGCCGTCAGAGCGGCCAAATGGGTGAATTACGAGGGTGCCGGAACCATCGAATTCCTTCTTTCCGACGGGAAGTACTACTTCCTCGAAGCGAACACACGTATTCAGGTAGAGCATGCTATCACTGAAGTGGTTACCGGCATCGATATCGTCAAGGAACAGATACAAATTGCCTACGGACATCCCTTGAGTATCAAGCAAGGGGACGTCCACCAGAACGGTTGGGCGATTGAATGCCGCATCAATGCGGAAGACCCTTTAAACAACTTCGCCCCATCCCCCGGCAAGCTCAAGCATTACCGTTCCCCCGGCGGTATCGGCATTCGGGTGGACAGCGGCGTGCACACCAGCTACACCATACCGACCACCTACGATCCGATGATTTCGAAGCTTATTGCCTGGGGAAGAGACCGTAACGAGTGTATACTTCGCATGCGCCGGGCATTGTACGAATATATTATTGTCGGTCCGAAGACCAATATTCTATTCCACAAAGCGGTCATGGAAAACCCCCGCTTCGTCAGCGGCGAGCTGGGGACCCATTTCATCGACCGGGAGGCTACCCTAATCGACGACATGAAGCATATTATGGATAGGGAAAAGCCGCTGGAAGAGAAGCTTTCGAAGGTTTTTGCCGACCAGAAGAGAGTGGCCGGCATTGCTGCCGTTACCGCTTATACACGGATGTACCTACACGGCGATTAAGGGCTTTTCCGGGACGGGAACGAGTCTGGGAATGCAGACTACCGGTGCGCTTGTATTGTTTTATTACCTTGGTGTATAGTATATTTCTAATTTATGTCTTTTGGAGAAGGGGATGGTATCAGAAAAAGCAGTAACTGAGACAGGTGCAGGGTTGAGAGATTACGAATTGACCGTAATCATCAAACCGGACATCGATGCGGAAAAACTGGAGGCAAGAATAAACGCCATCAGCCAGTTTATCACCGACAAAGGCGGAACTGTCTCCGAGATACAGAAGTGGGGAAAACGGAAACTTGGCTACCCCATCAAGCGTATTTTGGAGGGAATTTACGTCCTGGTCAAATGCAAAATGAAACCGGCCTCGGGGAAAGAGCTGGAAGCGACCCTGCGGATTTCCGAGGATATCCTGCGGCATCTTCTGATAGTTATTGAGAGCTAGCCGGAAGCAAACCTGCTTCTAGAGCGTGAGGAATCGGATCACGGGGGTCGGAGAAATGGTCAGCATAAACAAGATCATCATAATCGGGAACCTGGGTGGGGAACCCGAGATGCGTTTTACTCCAAGCGGACGGCCGGTAACCTCCTTCAACGTAGCGACTAACTGGCGATATACTACTGCGGAAGGCGAACGCCGTGAAGAAACCGAGTGGTTTACCGTAGTAACCTGGGGCAAGCTGGCCGAGCAGTGCAACCAGTTCTTGAATAAAGGACGGCTCGTTTACGTGGAGGGCAGATTGCACTCCCATAGCTGGGACGGGCAGGACGGCCAGAAGCATTCTAAGAACGAGATAATCGCCAACCGCGTGAGTTTTCTCGATCGGCAGGGCGCCGCGATACCGGCAGCAGCCGGAGAGAAAGCCGTAGAAGGCGGCGACGAAATAGAACCAGAGGATCTTCCCTTTTAGGGGAAGGCCGGTTAATAAAGCTATAAAAATCAGGAGTGGATAACCAGTGGCAAGAGAAATGAGCAATCCGAGAGAAAACAGAACGGGCCGGCCGGGCTATGCCCCGCCCCGTAAAGTTTGTCAGTTTTGTGCCAACAAGGTAACGCACATCGACTATAAGGATTACGAGAAACTGCGCACCTTGATATCGGATAGGGGAAAGATCGACCCCCGCCGGCGGACCGGGACCTGTGCCAGGCATCAGCGGCTTCTGGCGAACGCCATCAAGAGGGCTCGGCATCTGGCTTTACTGCCTTATGTACCCTCCCATATTCGCCAGACCGGAGTTTTCGGAGCCACGCCGATCCAGTAACGGGAGCGTGTCCGAAAGTCGGTTTTTCCCGGATAACAATTGAATTCAATGAGAGGATAATGTGCCAAAAAGGACGTACCAACCCAAAGCCATCCCCCGAAAGCGCGAACACGGCTTTATGAAGAGAATGAGCAGCCGTGGCGGACGAGACGTCCTGCACTCGCGCCGGCTCAAAGGCCGCCAGCGGCTTACCGTAGTCTAAATCGGAGGCGTTTCTTTCATGCCGATTTGGGAGGGGAGCTATGCGAGGGGAACAATATCTGACCAAGCCGCCGCAATACGCCCTCGTCTACGGTAAAGGCAGTTCCCTGGCGTCCCAATTGCTGGTTTTAAAGACGATCGTAAACGGCCGGCCGTTGTCGCGCTATGGTTTTTCGGTCAGCCGGAAAGTAGGTAACGCCGTGGTGCGAAACCGGATCAAGCGTTGGCTCCGTGAAATTCTGCGAGCGACCACGCTAAAAGCCGGACATGATATTATATTTATCGTTCGCCCGGCGGCATCGGCGACCGATTACTGGGAACTCAAGAAAGCTGTCGCCGATATGTTGTCCCGGGCCCGGCTGCTGGGGAATCGCGAAGTACCCGGGATTTTAGCCGTGTCCGAAGCGGACCGTAAGCCGGGGAATTAGCTGTAACATGAGGAGAATTGCCTTAAGTTTAATTCGATTTTATCAAACGACATGGTCGCGGGTGATGCCGCCGTCGTGCCGTTTTATACCCACCTGTTCGAATTACACCTATGAGGCGATAAACCGCTATGGTTTCCTGAGCGGAGTGTGGCTCGGCATAAAGCGTCTGTCCCGCTGCCATCCCTTCCATGAAGGGGGGTACGACCCGGTGCCGTGATATCCGGGGCGCAAACAGTCCTGATTTGCAGACAGTCATGACGAAAAGAGTGAAAATTTGATAATAAAGCATAATAAAATACTTAACACCGGTAAGGTTTTACTGCTCGTCGCCCTGGTTCTCGTCGCTTTTGGTTGTGTGCCCGGGGCAGCGTCGGTCGCAAAGGGGTGGTCGGGCGCGGCCATAGACGGAACAACCCTGTATATCGGCTCCATGGACGGCAAGATCTTGTCCGTAAACACCGCCGACGGGAAAATGGTTTGGGAAGCACCGCTTGAGGCAACCGCGGCGCCCAGTGGTGGTTTCGGCTGTTCTGCTCCGCCCGCGGCGGTGGCCATCTACGGTTCTCCCGCGGTTTCGGGCAATCTTGTGTACCTTGGGGGCTATAACGGTAAATTTTATGCCTTCGCTCCCGGCGAGCAAGAGCCGAGATGGGTCTATCCCCGCGAGGGTTTGTCCATGACGCAGATAGTCGGCGGCGCAATCGTTGCCGACGGCAAGGTATTTTTCGGCACTGCCGGCGGTAAGGTTTATGCCTTAAATGCGGCGACCGGTTCCAGCGCCAACGGATGGGTATTTCCGGCGGACGACAGTCAGATCGGCAAGATCTGGTCGGCTCCGACGGTTCTTGACGGTACGTTATTCGTTGGTTCCTTTGACCGCAACCTTTATGCCCTGGACATAGCGACCGGACAAAAGAAGTGGGCATTTCCCACTCAGGGGTCTATCGTTGCCTCTCCCGTAACCGACAACGACACGGTTTATATAGGCTCTTTCGATCGTAATATCTATGCCGTCAACGCGGCTACCGGCCAACAGAAGTGGAGGTTTACAGGAGCGAAGAACTGGTTCTGGGCGCAGCTTCTGGTCGACAACGGAAAGATATACGCCGCGAATCTGGACGGAAAGGTGTATGTTCTGGATGCCAAGAACGGCAGTAAGCTTGCAGAATTGGATCTCGGCGGCGCGCTAAGTGCTTCGCCGGTCATGGTCGGTAGCGCGGTCATGGCGGCTAATGAAAACGGTGTCGTCTACTCGCTCAATACGGGGACGAACGAAAAAAGGCTATTGCTCGATCTTAAGGAAAAAGTCGATGCTCCGCTTGCCACCGACGGAACGGCGGTCTTCATCCATACCAGTACCGGTAAACTTTACGCGGTGAATGTTCAGACCGGCGTCATATCGTGGACTACCCTGCTGAAAAATTAAGGAATTATTGTGAATATTTGGGACCAGTTTATTCTTAACCCGCTTATCAATATAATCGTTGCTACTTCCCATTTCCTGTTCAGCAGTTTTGGGCTGACGATAATCGTGCTGACGATTATCATACGCGCCGTGACATTCCCCCTCACCCTGAAGCAACTCCGGGTGAGTAAAGCCATGCAATCCATCCAGGCTCAGATGACGGAACTGCGCAAGAAGTATGGCAAAGACAAGCAAAGAATGGCGCAGGAGCAAATGAAGCTCTACAAGCAAGCCGGAATGAATCCGCTGGGGTGCATTTTGCCCATGCTGGTCCAGATGCCGGTCTGGATAGCTCTCTACCAGGCGATCATCCGGGTCTTAGCGGTTGTTCCGGAGGATTTCCTTAATTTGTCCCGGAGCCTGTATTCCTCATGGTCGCTGGGGTTCTCCCTGGTGCCTCTGCAAAGCCAGTTTCTATGGTTGGACCTGGCCGCGCCGGACAGATTGCTGATTTTACCCATTCTGGTAGGCGCTTCGATGTGGGTCCAGCAAAAGATGACAACCGTGCAGACCACCGACCCGTCGCAGCAGTCGCAGAACCAGATAATGCTCTGGATGATGCCCTTGATGTTCGCATTCCTTACCCTGAGCTTTCCCAGCGGTCTCGCCCTTTATTGGGTAGCATCCAACATCATCGGTATTGCGTTGCAGTATTATGTCACCGGCTGGGGCGGGCTATTCACGCCCGGAACGGCAGCGAAGAAACTAACCGGCGATAAGAAAATTAAAGGGCAGACGGCTCGAAACGAGACACCGGAAGAAACGGACGTCAAAATGATCGCGCCGGTTTCTCCGCCCGAAGGGGTAAACGATGGAAAACCAGGAGTTCAGCGGCAAGACAGTAGAGGAAGCGATTCAAAAGGCCCTGGACCAAATGGGCCTAAGCCGGGAGGAAGTGGCGGTCAACGTCGTAAGCGAAGGTAGGTCGGGTATCCTCGGACTGGGAGCCGAACCGGCGGTAGTGCAGGTATCGCCACTGACAGCACCAGCGGTGGTCGCGGAATCAATTGGTAACGTTGCCGAAACGGCCAAAGGCGTCCTCGAGAAACTACTGGATCTAATGGGAGTCCCCGCCACCGTGACGTCCCAGGCAAATGAAGGCGGTGAAGCGCCGGCATCGATCACCCTGAACGTCAGCGGCGAAGACCTGGGCATCCTGATCGGCCGGCGCGGCTTGACCCTTTCCAGTCTGCAATATGTAGTGCGCCTGATGGTCAGTAATCAGACCAAATCCCGGGAGCCTATTCTCATCGACGTCGAAGGCTACAAGGAACGGCGTTACCGGAATCTCGAGGCATACGCGCGGCAAATGGCGGAAGCGGTAAAGATGTCGCGGAAACCGTTCACCTTCGAGCCGATGTCGTCCTTCGAACGGCGATTGATCCACGTAGCGTTATCTAACGACCCCGACGTGACCACGGAGAGCATGGGGGAAGGCGAGGACCGCAAGGTTGTTATTCTGCCCAAGATGTCCTAGCTTCGATACCGTGTGTTGATTTTCTTTTCGACGTTGTGCTAGACTCACGTCACGAGCGTTGACGGAGAAGAGTACGGGACTTCCCGGCACTAAGCGAGTCTGGTACGGTGCGAGCAGATGTGTCCGGTCTCCTGGAAAATCCCTCCTGAGCTGCCAACCGAACAAGGTGTTCGAAATCATGGGAGGAAAATCTCCCTTAATCCCTCTTTACAAAAGAGGGAGACTTACGGACAACCTTAAGTAAGTGTGGCCGGAGTCATCGACCGAAATTTACGATGAAGACCCCGATTTTATCTGGGTCTGATGAGTGTTCCCCCGATGGAATCGGGGGGGAACCAGGGTGGTACCGCGGGTTATTGATCCCGTCCCTGCATGGGGACGGGATTTTTGTTTTTTGCAGGCTCTTTATCAAAGGGAGAGAATACCGGATTGCTTCGCTTCGCTCGCAAAGACAGAATAAACTGGGATGACAAGTATAAATGGGGAGATTCATATGTTTAAACCGGTAAGCAGTAAATTCGATTTCCCAAAGATGGAGGAGGAAATTCTCCGCTTCTGGCAGGAAAACAGTATTTTCCAAAAGAGCGTCGACGGGCGCAAAGGGGGGCCCAGGTTTACTCTTTACGAGGGACCGCCCACAGCCAACGGTAATCCGGGGATACACCACGTGCTCGCCCGCGTATTCAAGGACGTTATTCCCCGGTACAAGGTGATGAAGGGGTACTACGCTCCCCGCATCGCGGGATGGGATACCCACGGCCTGCCGGTGGAACTTGACGTGGAGAAGAAACTCAACCTTAAGAACAAGAAAGAGATCGAAGATTACGGCATCGATAAATTCAACGCCAAGTGCCGGGAAAGCGTGTTCACGTATCTCAAAGAATGGAACACCCTTACCGACCGCATCGCCTTCTGGGTCGACCAGAAACATGCCTACATCACGATGGACAATAACTTTATCGAGTCGGGCTGGTGGTCGATCAAGCAGATGTGGGACAAAGGCCTGGTCTACCAGGGCTATAAGGTTACCCCTCACTGCCCCCGCTGCGGCACGTCATTAAGCTCCCATGAAGTAGCCCTTGGCTATAAGGACGATGTTCCCGATCCTTCAGTATACATAAAGTTCAAGATCGATCTTTCGTCTTTGACCGGCTCTAAAACCCGGGAGCACATGAAGAAACTGTTCCGCGGCGCCGACAAGCCGGCTTATTTGCTGGCATGGACGACAACGCCATGGACGCTTCCCGGCAATACCGCCCTGGCGGTTTCAGACCATGCGGACTATGTCGCAGTGGAAACGCACGACTCGTACCTCATTCTGGCGGATGCCCGGCGGGAAGCCGCCAGCCTGGGCGAAGCGAAGGTTGTACTCGAAAAAATTGAGGGGCTGGACCTCGTCGGCGTGCGCTACGAGCCTCTTTTCCGGCCGGACAATTTCGGTATTCCGGTAAAGAAGTTTGAGAACGTCGGAAAGGGCACGCCAATATTGTGCGAGGCAAGCCCTCCCGATATGTACGCGGTGATCGCCACCGATTTCGTTTCCATGGATGACGGTACCGGCATCGTGCATATCGCTCCGGCGTACGGCGAAGCCGACTACGAAGCCGGGCAAAAGAACGGACTGTACTTTATCCATACGGTAGACCTCCAGGGAAAGGTTACCGGTAACTATCCTTTCGCCGGAAAATTCGTCAAGACGGCCGATCCGCTGGTGCAAGAAGATTTGAGATCGCGGGGACTGCTTTTCCGCAGCGAGACCATTCACCACACCTATCCGTTCTGCTGGCGCTGCGGAACGCCCCTGCTTTATTACGCCAAGGAGACATGGTACATTCGCACCACGGCGGTCAAAGACAAACTTATATCCGGTAACGAGGAGATAAACTGGTATCCGGAGCATATCAAGCACGGCCGCTTTGGCGATTGGCTACAGAACAACGTGGACTGGGCGTTCTCGCGAGAGCGCTATTGGGGCACGCCCCTGCCCGTCTGGCGCTGCGAAAAATGTGGTGCCGATGAGTGTATCGGCAGCGTCGACGAATTGAAAGGGAAACCGGGAGTTGCCGGGGTTAAAGAACCGCTCGATTTGCACCGGCCCTATATCGACGAAATCACCTTCGCCTGTGCCAAGTGCGGCGGCAAGATGAAGCGGTTCCCCGAGGTTATCGACTGCTGGTTCGATTCCGGTAACATGCCGATCGCGCAGAATCATTATCCCTTCGACCCGGACAGCAAGACTATGTTCGAAGACGGCCGCTTCCCGGCCGACTACATCTGCGAAGCAGTCGACCAGACGCGCGGCTGGTTTTACAGCCTCCATGCCATTTCCACGCTTCTTTTCGGCAAGCCGAGTTACAAGAACGTCATCTGCCTGGGGCTGATACTCGACGCCCAGGGCGAAAAGATGAGCAAGACCCGGGGGAACGTAGTGCAGCCCTGGTCGATAATCAACAAATACGGTGCCGACCCACTGCGCTGGTACTGCCTTACCGGAGGGCCTTCCGGAAACGTGCGCCGCTTCGACGAGAAGATGGTGGCGGAGATCACCCGCCAGATGTTCCTGACGCTGTGGAACGTTTATTCGTTTTTCGTTACATATGCCAATATCGATAATTT
>JAUSGV010000174.1 GCA_030648675.1 Dehalococcoidales bacterium | reverse complement strand
TACCATGGTCTGGCCGAAAAAGGTAACGCCGCCGTTTACTATTCCATTAATGGTCAGCGACTGGCCGGCTCCAAAGATATCGCCGTTGACCGTGCCGTCAACGATCAGCGTCGATCCTGCCAGGTAGAGGTCTCCGTTAACCACTTCACCGGCGGGAACGGTGACGGTACCGCCGGTGCGGGCATCGAAGGCCATGGCAGGCACCGCGAACACCGCTATCAAAACAACCAACGCCAGCAAAAAGGAAAACCCTCGAAACAGTTTCTTTGACATTTCCTGTCCCTCCTCGACATCCGTTATTCCAGGGTGTACCCTCAAATATCCTGGTCCCCCTTTCCATTCTAGGCAAAAGACAATGAAATAGTTATATGCGTGCGGGATGGAAAGTTACAAAAGTATGTCATTTCATAAAATCAGCATCTCTCTCGCAAGAACACGTCAATGCTTGTGGCAAACTCACTCTTGTTCCGTTCTCCCTTTCGCAAAGAGCCTGTCCCGTACTACGATACGGGAGAGATTCAGAGGGATTTTGCAAATTTGTCATTCCGGACCTGATTCGGAATGAATGGTTGAGGCAAAAAGGTAGACGTTTCCAAATTCCGTAGTTGCCGGTATAGTATTTGGGGTTGCCGTCAAGGTAAAATTATTAAGTGAAAAGACGACTGATCGTCCGCCGCATCGTTGTCTGGATCCTGGTCTCGTTAGTTATATTCCTGACGGGTTTTCTCACCCAATTGTATGCCCACAATGCCGGCGTAGCAGTGTTTGTTACGGCCGGACTGGGGCTGGCTGATGCCTTGCTATGGCCTGTATTGTCCATGCTGTCTCTTCCCTTCACAATAATAACGTTCGGTTTGGGTGCCCTGTTATTGAACGCCGCCCTTTTTTGGGAGCAGCCTTGTTTTTCCCCCAAATTAATGTCTCAGGGTTAGGGCTGTTGCTGATCCCGCTTTTCATTGCTGTCATCAATACCGCAGTCTCGGGTATACTCACCTTCGATAACGACGCTTCGTTCTACCACGCCGTGTTACGGAAGACGAACGGACGGGCAAAGAAGGCCGCGGGCAACAGGGGTAAGCCTGGCTTCATTTTTCTTGAGATCGACGGACTGTCCGAGCCGGTCCTGCGCAAAGCCCTTGAGAACGGGACGATGCCGACCCTGGCCGCATGGGTCAAAAACCAGACCCACCGGATAAGGGGATGGGAGACAGACTTCTCTTCTCAAACTGCCGCCAGCCAAGCAGGAATACTTCACGGAAACAACCGGAATATCCCTGCCTTCCGCTGGGTTGAAAAGGCCAAAGGTAATAGGGTGGTATCTACCGCCAGCCTGGGCTACGCCTCGGCAATCGAATCCCGAATCTCCGACGGGCACGGACTGCTCGCCGTTAACGGGCGATCTGCAGTCAATCTCTATTCCGGTGATGCCAAAGATAATGTCTTCGTCTACAGCAGATTCAGCCAGATGATGGAGTTGTACGGCAATCGAGTACCTTTTCCGCGGCGTCATATAACTTCGTGCACACCGCGGTGCATATGGTCTGGGAGATGATACGCGAAGCCCGATCGCGGTTCCGGCAGCGGCACAGAAACATAAAACCCCGGCTGGAGCACCCCGGCATGGTTTATTACATCACCAGGGCTTTCGCCGCCGGCTTCCTGAGGGAGTTGACCACTTATACGGTGGTGGGCGACATTATCGCGGGCGATAAAGACGTTGTTTACAGTACATTCCTGGGATACGATGAAGTGGCACATCACTGCGGCGTGTCGGATGATGAGTCTTTTTACGTTCTGCAAACATTGGACAAGTGCATAAAGAGGATTGAGGGGGCGAAGGCATACGCCCAACGCCCATACTATATCTGTGTACTTTCGGATCACGGCCAAACCGGCGGTGCGACCTTCAAGCAACGCTACGGTTATACCCTGGCACAACTCGTCCAAAAGCTCGTCCCGGAAGACCATCGAACTTATTCCGACCTCAATTCCAACCAGGACCACTTCGGTCAGATAGTCACTGTCCCGCTGGAGAATGTAAGGAAACCGTTGGAAAATGTGACAAAGCCTTCTACGCGGAAAAGGGCAAAAAGGGATGAGGAAAAGGCAGATGTCATTGTTTTGGCTTCGGGAAACATGGGATTGATATACTTCACCCGGTGGACTGAGCGTATAAGCGCGGAAGACATCGAGAACCATTATCCCGGTGTAATTGAAGGCTTGTCGCGGCACGAAGGAATAAGCTTCATCATGGTACGTTCGAAAGAAGCGGAGGGAGTGATAATGGGGGCCGGAGGCAAACGTTACCTGAAAGACGATAGGATCGAGGGCGAAGACCCGCTGGCCAAATTCGGGAAGCAAACGGCGGAACACCTGCGGCGGACAGACAGCTTCGACTGCGTCCCTGACATTATGCTTGTAAGCATGTACGATACAGAAAAGGACGAGGTGGCCGCATTCGAAGAATTGATCGGCAGCCATGGCGGCATCGGCGGCAATCAGACGAAGCCTTTTATTTTGCATCCTGCCGAATGGAACATCGGCGAAGAAGAGATAATCGGAGCCGAGAGCGTAGGTCGGTTATTTAGCCAGCAGATAAAAGTGGTTTACTAGCGAAAATTGTCGCATTTGCAACGACCTTCGCCCGGATTAGTATTAGACTTATCGTCAATCAGGTGGTTGTTGCCGGTTGTCTGCGATGATTAGTTTTATTATGGAGTTATTTTGCGGTCTCGTTCACGCTCACGACATAAACCGTGCCGTCCATGTCGTTGTATTGGTCGTCGACGAGATTAAAGGTCCCGTTTTGCGTGAATGTATAGCTGAATGACTCGCCGGATTGCAATTTCGCGTTGAAAAGCCCGTCGCGGCTGACCACGTTATGTTCCTTGTTGTCCGTGTTATTCCAGGTTACCGCAAGCCGAAAGCATTACCTTTCCAACGAGAAGGGTAGCAACAATTCGTATGTTATGCATTCTGAAGTCGCCCCTCCTTGAGATTTACACCCTCTTGGCGGTCATTGACTTTTTTGCATACTCCCTGCTAGTATACAGTATATAAATTTTCGAGGAGATAAATGGTGGCTGCCGGTACCAAAACCTATAAATACGCCAAAGACAAGAAATCGCTGCTGGCCCGGCTGAAGAAAATCGAGGGCCAGGCCAAAGGCATCCAGGAAATGGTGCAGGACAACCGCTATTGCATCGACATCGTCCAGCAGTTGACCGCCCTCAGTTCGGCTGCCAACGAAGTGGCAATGCTGGTTTTGGAAAGCCACATCGAGGGATGCGTTTCCGAAGCCATCCGAGCCGAGCACGGCGAAGAACACATCAAGGAACTCATGAAAACAATCAGGAAAGCAATGCAAAGATAGCTAAAATCTAAAAGCTGATAGCTTAAAAGTAATAAGTAACCAATGACCAAGATGCAAAAACCAAAAAATAACCAATATTCAAAATTTTCCGATTCGTAAAAACTCATACGGAACGTCGCTGCAGCTCCGCAATGACCAAACAGGTTACCAGGATTGCCACGCCTCCGCTTAAAGCGGATGGCTCGCAATGACAGTAAAGAAAAACGATAAAATAAAAGGGAGGAGAAAATAAATGAAAAAGGTTACACTGTGCCCAGGAAAAGGCTGCTGCCCGGAGGTCATCATCGACGAGAAACAGGTTACGATTGGTGAAAAAGATAACGTCTGCGTCCTGACCAAGACCGAATGGGAAATCCTGCGGGGAAAGGTCCTCAGCGGGGAGCTATAAACATAACTCAAAAGTAATGAGTAATAACTAATAACCAGCGACTTGGGATTAGTACTAAAGCCTAAACCATTCCGTGCATGACACGCCTGCGTGCCATAACGCACTTCTGCGTGCAGGCACGGAACCCAGCGGTCCCACGGAATTAGCGGATTCTGGATACCTGCTTCCGCAGGTATGGTAACGTATAGAAACCGAGATTGCTTCGGTTCGGCCAAAGGCCGAATCTCGCAATGACAGCTTGGTAACTGGAGCAGCCCCGATGAGAGTCGGGGTAGCTGAGTGCTGACTGCTGAGTGCTAATAAATGTCCGAAGAAGTAAAACTTAAAAAAATAACCCTCCAGATCGCCGGCATGACCTGTGCCTCCTGCGTTATCCACAACGAGGAAGCACTGAAAGGCCTGCCCGGCGTGAAAAACGTCGTCGTCAATCTGGCTACCGGCAAGGCCAGCGTGGAATACGATCCTTCCCGCGTCACCCTTAAAGATATGGTAGCCGCCGTAACCGATGTCGGTTACGAGGTCGTGTTCGATAAAGCTCAGCTCCACATCACCGGCATGACTTGTGCCGGCTGCGTGGCTAATATAGAACAGGCGGCGGGAGATCTCCCCGGTGTGTCCAAAATCATCGTCAGCCTTAATACCGAGACCGGTTCCGTCGAGTACGCCTCCGGCATTACTTCCCTCGCTGAGATCAAGAAGACTATTGTAGATATCGGTTACGGCGTCGAGGAGAAAGTCGAAGGCCAGCAAGCCCTCGACCGGGAACAGGAAGCCCGCCGGAACGACGTCCGCCGCCAGTTGATCAACCTTATCGTCGCCGGCACTCTCGGCCTCATTGTGATGATCGGGATGCTCCAGCCTTACTGGTTCAAGTTCCTTCCCGCGTGGCTGAATAATAAGGTCTTCCTCTTCTTCCTCACCACCCCCATCGTTTTCGGCCCCGCCCGCCAGTTCTTCGTCCACAGTTGGAACGGACTCCGTAAAGGCGTGACCGATATGAACCTTCTTTACGCCACCGGTATCGCCGCCGCCTATGGTATTGCCGTCATCAATACCTTCTGGCCTGACGCCGGCTTCGGTGGAAAGGAAGTCACCTTTTATGAAGCTGCCGCGCTGCTTACCGCCTTCATCATTTTCGGCCGCTACCTCGAGGCCGTTACCCGCGGCCGCACCTCCGAGGCCATCCGCCGCCTGCTCAAGCTCCAGCCCCGGACCGCCCGTGTCGTTCGTGACGAACAGGAAATCGATATCCCGGCGGAAGAGGTCCAATTAGACGAGATCGTTGCCGTCCGTCCCGGCGAAGCCATTCCGGTCGACGGTGTGGTGGTCGACGGTTATTCCTCGGTCGACCAGTCCATGATAACCGGGGAAAGCATTCCTGTAGAAAAAAAAACTGGCGATGAAGTAATTGGCGCCACGCTCAATAAGCACGGTGCCTTAAAATTCCGTGCCTCCCGCGTGGGTAAGGATACCGTCCTTTCTCAGATAATCAAACTGGTCGAGGAAGCCCAGACCACCAAAGCCCCGATCCAGAAGGTAGCCGACCAGGTGGCCGGAAAATTCATCCTGGGCGTCCACGCCCTGGCGCTGGCTACATTTCTTTTCTGGTTCTTCGTCGGCTTCAACCTGTGGTTTGTTCCGCAGAGCCGGCTCATTCTTACGCCATATTACCTCTCCGCCGTCGGAGCATTCGGCTTTTCCCTGCTGGTTTCCGTTACCGTGCTGGTTATCTCCTGCCCCTGTGCCGTCGGTCTGGCCACCCCCACCGCCATCATGGCCGGTTCGGGCAAAGGAGCGGAATACGGTATTCTGTTCAAAGGGGCCGATGCCATCGAGACTACCGCGAAACTGCAGGCCGTGATCTTCGATAAGACGGGCACTTTAACCCGCGGCCAACCTTCGGTGACCGATATCGTCGCTGTAACAGGCAGCCAGGCAGAAGTCCTGCACCTGGCCGCTGTCGCGGAAAAGAACTCCGAACATCCCCTCGGCGAAGCTATAATTCGCGAAGCAAAATCCCGCGGCGTCACCATCGAAGACGCCGGTTCCTTCCAGGCAGTGCCCGGCCAGGGTGTTGTCGCCCATCTTGACGGCCGTACCATATTGCTGGGTAACCGGCGTTTGATGACCGAAAGCCAGGTTGCCATTGATGGATTGACCGCCGCCGCGGGGCGGTTCGAACACGACGGCAAAACCGCCATGTTCGTCGCCGTCGACGGCCGCGCCGCCGGTATCGTCGCCGTGGCCGATACGCTTAAAGTAACATCGGCTCTGGCGATAGATGAACTTCACCGCATGGGCATCGAGGTCGCGATGATCACCGGCGACAACCGCCGCACCGCCGAAGCTATCGCCAGGCAGGTCGGCATCGACCGCGTTCTCGCCGAGGTCTTACCCGAAGACAAGGCCGGCGAGGTGAAAAAACTCCAGGCTGAAGGCAAGATCGTCGCCATGGTGGGCGACGGCATCAATGACGCCCCAGCTCTGGCTCAAGCGAATGTCGGTATCGCCATCGGCTCCGGCACAGATATCGCCAAGGAAACCGGTAATGTCATTCTCGTTAAAGACGATTTACTCGACGTCGTCGGCGGCATCCAGGTCGCGAAAGCCACCATTCGCAAGGTCAAGGAAAATCTGTTCTGGGCTTTCGGCTACAACACCCTGGCCATCCCGCTCGGTATGGGCATTATCTATCCCTTCTCCGCTCAACTGGTCAGCCCGGAGCTGGCTGCCTTACTTATGGCCTTCAGCTCGGTATCGGTCACCTTGAATACGCTGCGCATGCGTGGCTTCGTCCCGGCGGTGAGGAGGAGAGTAGGGAAGGAAAACTCAAAGCTTAATAGTTAAAACTGGGGACTGGGGGTGAGGAATGGGGATTGGGAGAAAAGCGATTAAATCCGTCCCGATTTACATACGGGACGCCCCGCATGATTTTGAAGAATCGGGGCGAAGCACGAATATCGAAATTCGAAACAAATTCGAAGCACTAAATAGTTAAACCATTCCGTGCTTGACACGCCTGCGTGCAGGCACGGAATCCAGTGGTGCCTTTTAGTTGGAGGGATTTGGATAGCCGCCAAACGACTGAATAATGCAGTTGTCATTCCCGCGAAAGCGGGAATCCAGTGTAATATAGTCAGGCACGGTTTCTGGATTCCCAATCAAAGCCTGTCCCGTACTTGATACGGGATTGGGAATGACGGTTTAGGTAGGTCGACTGGAGACTGAGGGACAAAATATGAAGAATATAGCCTTACAAAGTGCCTTGATCTACACCGGCATCTCATTGGTTGCCGCGGTTATCTTTTTTCTGGCTACCCTGCCGGGTAACTACACCGCCGTCGAACGACTCGGCGGCAGCACCTGGGTGTTCATTCTGGCGATGATCATCCTCATGCCGGTCGTTATCCCCATGGTAAAAAAACGTCTCGGTAGATAAAGAACAAAATATGGTTGCAAAGGCTGACTGAACCTCACAATCTGTTTCTCTCCCCTTGCGGGAGAGAAACAGAGGGGTAAAATTTATTATCACCCTCACCTTAATCCCCTCAAGGGAGAGGAAAATAAAATAACTTTTGGAGGTAACTTAAATGGCAATCGATCCCGTCTGCAAAATGGTAGTTGATGAAAAGAAAGCCCCAGCCACTTCCGAATACAAGGGCCAGAAATACTATTTCTGCGCGGTAGGCTGCAAGAAAGCTTTCGACAGAGACCCCGAGAAATATCTGAAGAAATAATATACGAATCACCAAATCCCAAGAACCAATAACCAAACAAATCCCGATAACCACCAAAGAACCATTCCGTACCTGACACAGAATCCAGACACCTTAGAGTTGGGGGATTCTGGATACCTGCTTTCGCAGGTATGGTTAGAATGGATTGCCAAATAGGTAAGAACGCTCTTTGGGAACAATGGGCGCTATACGACCGACCGAATAAAAAACCCCCCCACTCTCGCGGGGGATTTTTGATTACGCAGCTTAGCTTCAACTCGCAGGGGGCGAAGGGGGAGGGGCGTTTAGTCCCAGAAGCTGGTCCAGCCGGGATTTGTTGAAACCGATGACAACCTGATCGTCAACGGTGATCACCGGAACGCCCATTTGCCCCGATTTCTGGATCATTTCCCTGGCTTTGTCGCGGTCCTGGGCCACGTCGATTTCCGTAAAGGCAACTCCCTGTTGCGAAAGATACTCTTTCGCTCTATGGCACCACGGTCAAGTGACCGTCGTATAAACAACTACCGTCTTATCCGGCATTCCTCACCTCCAACAGTTTAAATAATGTTACATTTTGCCGGCGAAAGGTGTCAAACCTTGAAAGCTGCTTTTAATTGTAAAACAAACTGGGGCATGTTAATATTTTGTCAACTTAAAAGGAAAAATTTAACTGATGCTGTTTACAAAAATGCAGGGTACCGGTAATGACTTCGTCGTTATCGAGCCCGATTCTAAAACACGCGATTGGGCAAAAATGGCAATTGCCGTCTGCGACCGGCATTACGGCATTGGCGCCGACGGCATTTTGCTTCTCCTGCCTTCGAAGTCAGCCGATTTCCATATGCGTATCTTCAACTCCGACGGCTCCGAGGCCGAGATTTGCGGCAACGGGCTGCGGTGCCTGGTCAACTATTTCGTCGCCAAAACGGGCGCCAAATCACCGCGAAACGAGATAGTGGTAGAAACGATGGCCGGCATCAGAAAGGCCTGGCTCGTGCAAAATACCGATAACTCGACCAGCGTCAAACTGAGCATGGGCAAGCCGCGATTTGCCGACGACGAAATTCCCGTGACTTTAGAGGGATGCGAAGCTCGTATAGTCCGCAAGCCGATGACTATCTGTACTCTCCGGATGGAACGGCGCGATTTGCCGCTGGCCCTGGTTTCCATGGGCAATCCGCACGCGGTCTATTTCACCGACAAGCCTGTGGCCAATTTCCCGTTGTGCCGGCTGGGACCGAAGGTGGAACATCACCATATCTTTCCCGAAGGGGCCAACTTCGAGGTCGTCCGGGTACGAAGCCGAAAGCAGATCGACGCCCGTGTCTGGGAAAGGGGTGCCGGAGAAACGCTGGCCTGCGGAAGCGGGGCTTGTGCTATTACCGTCGCCGCACATTTGAACGGTTACGTCGACGATAAGGTCGCGGTAAATTTGCCCGGCGGCACGCTCCAGATAGAATGGCCCGGAGATGGTGAGGTATTCCTTACCGGCCCGGCCGAATTCGTCTTTACCGGGGAATGGAACGAGAACTAAAAATTCAAAGCTTAAAACTAAAAACTGAAAAAGTTAAGGTTAAACCATTCCGTGCGTGACACGCCTGCGTGCCATAACGCACTTCTGCGTGCAGGCACGGAATCCAGAAGTCCGGTGTTATTCTCCGCGAAGGCGGGGAATCTGTTCCAACCTGGCGTCTGGATACCGGCTGGAGTCAACCCCGCATTCTATCGGGGCCGGTATGGTAACTGGATTAATTTATCAGGTTTCTCCACGGGGAGAAACATAAGTGAGGATAAATGAATATAGCTCGACGCATCGAAAACCTGCCGCCTTATCTCTTCGTCGAGGTTTCGAAGAAAATTGCGGAAAAGAAGGCTAGGGGAGAAGATGTCATCAACTTCGGTATCGGTGACCCCGATATTCCGACCCCGCCTAACATCATCAACAAGCTGATTCAAGCCGCCCAAGACCCGGTCAACCATCGCTACCCCGAATCTATCGGACTCCCCGATCTGCGGAAGGCGATCGCCGAGTGGTACCAGAATCGCTTCGATGTCACTCTCGACCCGGAAACCGAAGTAGTTCCGCTACTCGGCGCCAAGGAAGGTATCGCTCATGCCGCTTTCTGCTTCGTCGACCCGGGTGATACCGTGCTGGTGCCCGACCCCGGGTACCCGGTCTATGCCATCGGCACTGCGCTGGCCGGCGGGCGTCCTTACTATCTTCCGCTCACCGCCAGAAAGAAGTTCCTGCCCGACCTGACAACAATACATCCGGATGTCTTGCAGAAGGCCAAGATCCTCTGGATCAACTATCCGAACAATCCTACCGGAGCTGTGGCCGAAATCGATTTCTTCAGCCAGGTAGTTGAATTCGCCAAAAAGAACGACATCGCCGTCTGCCACGACGGGCCTTACACCGAAGTCGCTTTCGACGGCTATAAGCCGGTCAGTTTTCTTCAGGCACCCGGAGCCAAGGACGTCGGCATCGAATTTCACTCTTTTTCCAAGAGCTACAACATGACGGGGTGGCGGATCGGCATGGCGGTGGGTAACGCCGCGATGATCAAGGCTCTCGCTACGCTCAAGTCGAACATAGACTCCGGCATCCCGCAGGCGATCCAACTGATGGCTGTCGAGGCGCTTCGCGGGCCTCAGGACTGCATCCAGGAACACAATAGTATTTACCAGCGCCGCCGCGACCTCGTCGTCGAAGGTCTCAACAAGATGGGGCTGGAGGCACAGGTACCCAAAGCCAGCCTCTATGTCTGGGCCAAGGTCCCGCCCGGGTATACCTCGGCAAGCTTTACCGCGGACTTGCTGGAACAATGCGGCGTCATCGTCACCCCCGGGCCCGGCTACGGCCGGAGGGGCGAGGGCTATATCCGGTTATCGTTAACCATTCCCGACGCCCTCCTGATAAAAGGACTTTCCAAGCTCAACGGCTGGCACGACCAGGTGAACAAGTTCAAGGCCAAAATTTAGTTGACATAATACTGCGCCCTTTCTCTCCCCTAATTGGGAGGTGAATTTATTGTCTGCTAATTTCGTCTTCCAGATAAATTCACCTCAGACTGTGTCTTGCCACGACCTCCGATTTTTGCCTTTCGCACACAAAAATAGGTGTCTTGTTCGGTATTGACCTCCTCGCTCATTTCAATATATAAGAGGTCATGAAAGGAACACTCAATTTGGACGAAGCCTCAATAATAGCTCTGGTTAGAGCGGGTAATACCGATGCTTTTGCTGATATTGTTGAGCATTACCAAACTCCGATTCAGCGATACCTTTACCGTTTGACCGGAGAACATGAGTTAACGAAGGATCTGGCTCAGGATACTTTTGTTCAAGCATATATGGGAATCCTGAAAACTAACGCGGAGATCTCTTTTAAAGCATGGCTATACCGCATAGCCACCAATACTGCCTTCCAGCACTACCGTCGGAAGCGAATAATATCATTTATCCCATTCTCCGCCTTAAAAGAAGAGAGATTACCCTCTGCATATTGTGGTGATGAAACGGAAGAAAACATGGCAATACAGGAGACTCTGAGCAAAGTGCCAACAGAACAAAGGTTATGCCTGGTACTGCATTTGGTAGAGGGTTTTAAATACCGCGAAATCGCCGAAACCCTGAACATTTCGGAAGATGCCGTACGGATGCGTGTCACCAGAGGTAAAGAAGCTTTCCAGAAAGTGCATCGGGGAGGTAAGGTCTGATGATTTGCAGAGACTTGAAAGAATTATTGTCGGCTTACGCAGATAATGAAATTCCCCCTAATCAGAGGGATTTTGTAGTGGAGCACCTGTCCGGTTGTGCTGACTGCGAAGCAACTCTGGAGAGCTACATGGCAGTGAGCCAGAAGGTAGAGTCTTTAAAGAATACATGTGGTTTATCGGATATTACAGCGTCTGTAATGTTAAAAATTAAAGAGGTATCTATTGCCAATCAGCATTCTCAAAAACGGTTGCAGCTATCTGTAATTATTCCCGTAATATGCTCCGTTCTTGTGTTGTTTATTGCATTTAGCGTGTGGTTTGTCTTGCAGAGTGGGGACAAACCTAATACAGGGGTTATTTCGATAGACATGCCGATATTTTCGTCAATCGAAGAATTGGCTGCTTCGCCGAGTCTTAGCGCAGTGGTGATAGGTACGGTACAAGGCGTAGACGGACGTGAAGTCGATTTTGGGACAGCAAACCCTATAGAGAGAACCGGCAGAGGAATTCCAATCGTGTTCTATAAGGTTAACGTCACATTAGTAATACGGGGGACAGCTAACGAAACTATCGTTGTAGCTATGCCGGATGCTGAAACGCTATCGTCTTCCGAGGTTACAGCGTGGAAAGACGGCGACGAATTGATGTTGTTTTTACACGCCGAGGATTCGAAGACCGCCCCTGGCATATCGAAATATGACCATTTCTATTCCACCTTAAGCCTCGACAACGGAGTTTTCGATATCCTGCCGGGTGGACTTGCCCGGCCGAGAATGCCGGAGGTATTCCAGCAAGGAACAGTTGGCGAACAACCGATTACTTTTAATATCAGTGAGGTAGTCAAAAGCATCGGCGTTAACCCTTAATTTAAACTATTTTCATAATCTCAAACTCGGATAAAATCGTTTCGCATAGTTTTGACGAGTTAAGCGATTAGGGCGTTTATCCCGTCAAGTTTTTGACACGCGTTTTTCCCTGCACCAATGACGATGGGTGGTGAATTTATCAACATTGGATGCTACAATGAACGGTATAGCCTCTTCCTAAATTAACTGCGAGGGTTAGAAAGATCCCATACAAAATTAATCGCAACAAACCGTCTGAGAAAGCCTTCCTGATCGGTGTCGACTCAAAGGAAAGCTCGGCGCAATGGCCGGCCGATGAATCGCTTGCCGAACTCGAGGAATTAGCCCGTACCGCCGGGGCGACCGTGGTCGGGAAGATGATCCAGCGGCTGCCGGCACCTACGAAAACCCATTATCTTGGCCTCGGCAAACTGCAGGAGTTGGCGACACGAATAAGCACCACGCCTTACGATGTCGTCATCGTCGACGATGAACTATCCCCTATGCAGCAGCGGAATATCGAGGAAGTTCTCAAAGTAAAAATTATCGACCGCGTCGCCTTGATACTCGACATCTTTGCCCAGCGCGCCCGAACCAGAGAGGGGCAGCTTCAAGTAGATCTGGCCCAGCATCAATATCTGCTGCCGCGTCTCGCCGGGCAGTGGACCCATCTGGAAAGACTGGGCGGCGGCATCGGCACCCGCGGTCCCGGCGAATCGCAGTTAGAGACCGACAAGCGCATCATCCGTCGAAAAATACAACGCCTCAAGTACCAGCTCGAAAAAGTAAGCAAACAACGAACTCTCTATCGCGAGAGAAGAAAGAAAGTCGGCATACCTATAGTCGCCGTTGTCGGTTACACGAATACCGGCAAGAGTACGTTGTTTAACGCCCTGGGCAGGGCGAATGTCCTCGCCGAAAACAAGCTTTTCGCCACGCTGGACCCGACGACCCGGCGTTTGGTTTTGCCGGATAAGCAGGTCGTCCTGATCACCGATACGGTCGGATTTATCCGGAAGCTGCCGCCAACGATAGTCGACGCCTTCCGTGCCACTCTGGAGGAATTGGACGAAGCCAGCATCCTCCTCCATGTCGTCGATTTCTCTTTACATAACGCAGCCGAGCAAAATCAGGTCGTAGAAGATATCCTGAAAAGTCTGGGCCTGCAGGACAAGCCGAGAATCACGGCTTTGAACAAGATCGACCTGCTGCTTGATAAAAGTCATGCATGGACCGAAGAAGAAGCCCTGAAAGCCCTTTCGGACATGCCCGAGCCGGTTGCGGAAAATACGGTACTGGTTTCCGCGAAAAAGGGATGGGGGCTCAAAAAGCTTCTGGAAGTGATCAACCAGGTGGTAACAACCGGGGATTAGATATCCAGCAGCATTTGCCCGTCTACGACTCGGGCGACCGTGTTTCTAAATTTTTTATCAAAGTAAAGGTCAACGCCCACCATTTTACCTCCCTTCAGGTAAGGGATTTTGTAGAGGGGCGTGGGTCCCTCTTGAAGCCGGCGGTAAAGCGACTCGTCGTCCGTGTAAACAGCCAGTTTGCCGCCTATTGTCCTCAATTCTGCCGTCATCTGCCTATAATTTACAACAGAAACGCGGAGGCAATCAACAACCCATCGGAGCGCAAGCGAGTTCCCGCCCCAAACCATTCCGTTGAAAAACGGAATCCAGCGATCCTCCTCGCTGGCGAAATTGCAAGGTGAGGCCTTATAAGGCGAGGCCCTTTTTAGTTTCCGAGCAGCGTGCTCTTAAGCAACACGCCGTTCGCCCAGTACGTCCCAGTTGGTCCCGACGGCAACAGGTCGAAAGTAGCGCCGCCGTTATAGGCAACCTTCTCTACAGATACGACAATCGCCCCGTCCAGAACATCACCCACCTTGTATTCCCCGAGAGTGCGTTTGTCCGCCGAAGGATGTCCCGGCGAAGCTGTGACAGAACGGCCGTCGCTCAAGGTCAACCTGACTACCTGGAACGTTTCCGGCATCGGCGTTGCCGAGGTCTTTTCCACCTCAGCCGCAACGCGCTGCCCCAATGCATCAGCGGTCCACACTGTCATGCCGGCACGAAGCTGCTCGACGGCTATTTGGCCCGACGGCGTCGCGATCTGCGTTCCTTTGGGAAAACAGATCGGGTACGTATTAAAACTTGGCTCACGCTTCGTCACGGTAATCTTACCTGACTTCGTAATGGTGCCTTCGATATGCTCTCCCTGGCCTTCCGTGACGCGCAGCGAGAACGTATAAACGTCTCCCGACGGGGTCATCTGGATTCCTTTTGTCAGCTTTTTGTGTTCGCGGTAGATAGCAATAGTTTCGTTGGTTGTGTAGTCCGTTTTATCGGGCAAGCCGAGATGCTCGAGAATCGCCGCGAATTCCTCAGCGTCGGCTTTTATCGCCGGAAACTGCACGACCGCATTTTGTTCTTCAATCCCTTCTCTGGCTATTGGATAGAAGTCGGTATCGACGAAGAACGGTTCGCCGAATTCCTCTATCAGAAGGTATTTGAGCTGAGTCACGGTATAATTGGCTGCGGGAGGCGGCGGCGTGGTCCCGCCTGGCTTCACACACGCCGTACCGAGGACCACCGTCAAACCAAATAATATTGCCCCTAACAAAAGAAGTTTCTTAAACATCGCACGCCTCCAAATAACCTTACTACTATTAATATATAACGAAACGCAAAATCCCGGGGATAGTTACTTTACATAATATAAACCTTACTTTTAGCTGAGGTGACCGCTTTACAATCGGCATTTCGTGGTGTATTATGAATATATAACTACATAAGCATATATTCATGGAGATGCAAATGGAAGATAATGATCGGGCCGCGATATACAGCCTGCACGCCAGTTTCTGCAAGACGCTGGCCGACGCCAACCGCCTGCTCATCATAAACGAACTTGCCGCGGGCGAACTCTCGGTCGGCGAGATATGCCGGCGCCTGGAGCTGTCGCAGCCGAACGTTTCGAAACATCTGGCCATCATGCGCGAACACGGCATGGTAGAGACGCGGCGCGACGGCATAAGCATATACTACAGCCTGGCTGACTCCCGGATATCGGAGGCGATCAAACTGCTTAAAGCCGCCCAGGCCGACCACATGGAGAGAAGGCAAGCCTTGACCCGCGCCGGCATCAGCTAAAAATAAAAGGGGAAATAAATATGCCTATATATGAATATAAATGTAACGACTGCAACGAAAAATTCGAGGTAACACAGAACGTTTTCCACCTGGAAAGTCCGAAATGCCCCAAATGCAAATCGGAAAAGACCCGCGTGTTTTCTCGGCATCTTCCCGGATATCATCCTGTGAACCGCCCAAGCAAAGCAGCGGCTTCGGCTGAGGGTGATAGTCTAACGGGACAGTATGTCTCGTCTAAGGAATAAGAGAGTCACATGTCTAAAATAGCCCTGGTGATCTACGATAAGTGCCGGCCGCAGCAATGCGAAAAAGGTATATGTGCTGCCGCCAATGCTTGCGCGCGTCGGTTGATCACGCAGGAAGCACCGAACGAGATACCAATGACCAACACGGCGTTGTGCCGGGCCTGCGGCGATTGCGTGCGTGCCTGCCCGACCGGGGCAGTCGAATTGTTCTCTTAGCTCGCTGAGGGGTAAAACGATGATTTACGGATATAAGAAGCAGGTTAATCTTCCCTATGAAATTGCCGTCGAAAAAACGCGGCAAGCCTTGAAAAAAGAGGGTTTCGGCATCATTACCGATATCGACGTCAAAGCCGTAGTTAAGAACAAGCTGAACATCAATTTCGAAAAGTACATTATCCTCGGCGCCTGTAACCCGTCCTTCACCCACAAAGCCCTGGAATTGGAAAAAGACCTCGGCCTGCTCATGCCCTGCAACGTCGTGGTTTACGAAGGCAAGGGCAAAACGTTCGTCGTCAGCACCCGGCCCACGGTTACCATGGGGGTCGTCGGCAATCCGCAATTGGCTCCGGTCGCCTCCCAAGTAGAGGAAAAGCTTAAAAACGCTGTAGACAATGTGTAGGGGTTTTTATGCTCTTATGCTCTTTACATAGCCTCGCAAGTTTGAAGGAGTTTATTGACCAAAGTGGCGAAGAAAAAGGCTAACAAACAAGTCCGCGTAACCAACACTCTGAACGACTACTTGAAAGAATATGAAGCCAGCCGGAATCCTGTCGTCCAACGTTTTTACGGCATGAACCACTGGATTTACGACGTAAAAAACATCTTCAAGCTCAAAAAGAAACGGTGACGAATCTCCAAAATTTTATTTTTGCCGGCAATTTTCCCCCAAGCTCAGAATAGCCTTTATTATGTCAACTTAGCCTCGTTGTGAGGGGGTTACTTTGGTTCGCACTATATATGTTATGTCATGCGATAGTGAAAAAATGGGCCGAAGTAAACATTACCTCCGGAAAATATTTGCCCCAAAAAACGCGATTATTGCAGGGAGAAAAATTCTGTCGGCATCTTTCCGGGCAACCGCCGCCAACGCCGGTTTTCAACGCCGATTTTGGAAAATATTATGGCGAGAAACTCCGGAAAAATCGGAACGACAAAACGATCCGTTTAAGGCTTCAAAAAACATCTAAAGGGAAGTTAAAAGAAGACTAATAAACCGTGTCGTAGCAAGACCAGCAGAGGATTTCGCAGTTATCCAGCCCTTCACCGCCACCGGATTTGGTCTGATGTGCCTCCCAGGCGCCGTAACTGGATTTGCCTCTGACTTCCCATCGTAGCGATTTGCCGCAAGGAATGTAAAAATGACTGTGGGTCCGTCTCCGGCACTCGCACTGACCACCCGATCGCTCCCAGGCTTGCTTGATCACACTTTCCGCAAACGCCATCTTATACCTCCAACTCAATACCCTGGGCGGTTCAGCACGGGGACCGCAGCAGTAGCAATTTCTGGGCTCGGTAGGGATCGAACCTACGACCAATCGGTTATGAGCCGACCGCTCTAACCACTGAGCTACGAGCCCATGTTGCTACTTATCATAGCCCAGCGATATTTTGGCGTCAATCGTTAAAAATAGAAAAATCCGAAGCACTAAATACGAAATACGAAACGATTTTCTAACAGACACGACCTCAAAGCGTTTTGAACATTTTTGATTTTGAATTCGAATTTGTTTAGAATTTCGATATTCGAATTTCGATATTCTTGCTTGAGAGAAAGCAGTGCTTGTCCTATTATTAGGTTATGAACGGCGCTACTACACACGAAACAATAATAAATGATGTGAAACTCTCCTTAAAACTGGGCGACATCACCCGGCATGGTACCGAAGCCATCGTTAATGCCGCTAATTCCAACCTCATGGGCGGCGGCGGTGTCGACGGTGCCATTCACCGCGCCGGCGGCCCGGCCATTCTTGAGGAATGCCGGCAGATCGTTGCCCGCCAGGGAAGGTTACCTGCCGGAAAGACAGTCATCACCTCCGGCGGCAATCTTAAAGCCCGTTTTGTCATTCACACCGTGGGACCCGTCTGGTACGGCGGTAAAAACAATGAACCCGACCTTCTGGCCAGTGCCTATCGGGAGAGCCTGGCTCTCGCCGCCGCGCACAACCTGATAAGCGTATCCTTCCCTTCGATAAGCACTGGAGCTTACGGTTATCCGGTCGATGAGGCTGCCGGTATCGCACTGAATACCGTGGCCTTATTCCTCAAGCAGCACCCGGGTACGATCACGGAAGTCGTCTTCGTCCTCTTCAACCAGGCAACCTTCGATAGCTACAAATCGGCTTTAACCCGGGCCGTATCGATGCTATAATAATTAATTACCTCATGGATATTCTCTCCGGACTGAATCCCCCGCAAAAAGACGCTGTGGAAACCATTTCCGGGCCTGTGCTTATTCTCGCCGGCCCCGGCAGCGGCAAGACCCGGGTCATTACCCACCGCATCGCTTACCTGCTCCGCGTCTGCGGCGTTAAACCTTCCCATATCATGGCTGTCACGTTCACCAACAAGGCAGCTCGGGAAATGAAAGAACGCCTGGAGCGGCTGGTCAGCTTTGCGGTCAAGGACCTGACCCTCGGGACTTTCCATGCTATCTGCGCCCAGATCCTGCGCCGCGACGGCAAGGTAATAGGCATCGAACCCGGATTCGTCATTTACGACGACGACGACCAGAAAAGTCTTATCAAGCGCACTCTCAACGACTTGAACCTCGACCCGAAACAATATGCTCCGTCGGCTCTCGCCGCGGCTATATCGGCGGCCAAGAGTCAATTACTCACACCCAACGATTATGCCCAGCGCGGCCGCAGCTATTTCGACGAAATCGCCGGGCGCGTTTATGAGCAATACCAGCAGCGGCTGAAGGACAGTAACGCCCTGGATTTCGACGACCTCCTTATGAGAACGGTTTTGCTCTTCCGCCAGCATCAGGAGGTACTGGAGAAGTACCAATCGCGCTACACCCATCTGCTCGTCGATGAGTTCCAGGACACCAACCTGGTGCAGTATGAATTGATCAAACAGCTCGGTGGCAAGCACCGCAATGTCTGCGTTGTCGGTGATCCCGACCAGTCGATCTACTCCTGGCGCTTTGCCGACATCCGTAACATCCTGAGCTTCGAAAAGGACTTTCCCGACACTAAAGTCGTACTCCTGGAACAGAACTACCGTTCCACGAAGACAATCCTGGAAACCGCTTCGAAGATCATCTCGGCCAACCTGCAGCGCAATCCAAAAAAGCTGTGGACGGACAATGCTCCCGGCGAGCCGGTGACTGTCGTCGAGGCGTATAACGAGCAGGAAGAGGCCCAATTCGTCATTAACGAGATTGAAAAACTCGTCGGGCGCGGCGAGTACAGCCTGGGCGATTTCGCCGTGATGTACCGCACCAACGCCCAGTCGCGTGTACTGGAAGAGACCTTTATCCGCTACGGGACCGCTTACCGTCTGGTCGCCGGGACCCGTTTTTACGAGCGTAAGGAGGTCAAGGACTTCCTTGCCTACCTCAGGCTGATCCAAAACCACAGCGACATCGTCAGCCTGGCGCGCGTTATCAATGTTCCCCAGCGGGGCATTGGGGACCAAACTCAAGCCCGGCTGCTTAATTGGGCAAAATCAATGAACGTTTCGACGTATGAATCGTTAAGGACGCTTGCACAGGGAACAAGCGATTCTCCCTTCACACCCAATACGACCAAGCAGCTGACCGCCTTTTTCAACGTGATGGAGAAATTTACCGTCAAGAGCCGGGAAGTGAACCTGACCGACCTTTTCGATTTCGTCGTCGAAAGCCTCGGCTTTAAAGGCTATGTTTTCGAACAGCCCGAAGGCGAAGATCGCTGGGATAACGTTATGGAGTTACGCGGCGTTGCCCAGGAACACAATGATCTCCCACCCCCGGAGGGTTTGGCTTCTTTCCTGGAAGGAGTGACGCTGGTCTCGGATGTCGACAGCCTGCAGGAAGGCGGTTCGGCGGTCACTTTTATCACGCTGCATCAGGCGAAGGGGTTGGAGTTCCCCGTCGTTTTTATCATCGGCATGGAGGACGGCCTCCTGCCGCACTTCCGCACTATCGACGATCCGGCACAAATGGAGGAAGAGCGAAGGCTTTTTTACGTCGGCGTCACCCGGGCGAAAAAGAAGGTATACCTGCTGCATGCTTTCCGCCGCACTTTGATGGGACGAAACTCTATCACGACGGCCTCCCGTTTTCTGGCCGTCGTTCCCGGCGATAAGACCAGTTCGACCTCGACCGGATGGCACGAGAAGAACGATTTTTCCTCGGCGCTGTATGCCTGGAACCGGCCGTCGCTATCGGATGCTGATTTGTCGGGGCAAAAAGCTTCTTCGCTGCTGCCCGCCACTGCCCTGCCCGAACTTCAAGCGGGCGACCGCGTCCGGCATAGTCAGTTCGGCGACGGTACCGTCATCAGCCTGAAAACAACCAAGGACGACACGGAAGCGACCGTCGCCTTTGCCGAGATTGGCGTGAAGAAGCTCTTGCTCAGTTTTGCCCGCCTGGCAAAAGTAGTCTGATCCGCCGGCTTATTGACATTTTACACGTTACCGTGTATTATGGGAGCTGATATGCCGATTAAAGTCCTGGATCCGCAATTAATTGCCCGCATCGCCGCCGGAGAGGTGGTGGAAAGACCGGCCTCGGCGGTCAAAGAGCTGGTGGAAAACGCCCTCGATGCCGGTGCCACGCAGATTGTTGTGGAGACGAGGGAAGGCGGCACCACTCTTATCCGCGTCACCGATAACGGCAGCGGCATTCCGCCATCTGAAGTCGAACTCGCTTTCGCCCGCCACGCCACTAGCAAGATTTCAAGTTTCGACGACTTGGAGTCCATTTCCACCCTCGGTTTCCGCGGTGAAGCCCTTGCCGCCATTGCTGCCGTGGCCGAAGTCGAACTGGCTACGTGTACGTCTGATGCTGCCGGCAGCTACGTCCGGTTAAAAAACGGTGACATCATCGAACAGACGAGCCAGGGACGCTCCCAGGGAACGACCGTCACGGTTCGAAACCTTTTCCGTAACGTTCCCGCCCGGCTCAAGTTTCTCAAATCCCCGAATATCGAGAATGGTCGCGTCGCCAATGTGGTAACGCAGTATGCCCTGGCCTTTCCTGATGTGGCATTCACCTTATCCATGGAAGGGCGTACCGTCCTTCGTACCTCGGGCGGCGGACACCTTATAGACGCCATCGTCGAGGCCTACGGCGCCGACGTCGCGAAAAATATGCTGGAGGTCGGCGGAAAAGGTGAATACCAGGGCGCGTCGGAAATAAAAGTCACTGGCATGGCCGGCACCCCGGCGGTCAACCGGACCAACCGCAACTTCCTCAGCTTCTTCGTCAACCACCGCTGGGTGAACAGTAAACTGCTTTCCTTTGCTGTCGAGGAAGCCTATCACGGTATGATGATGACCGGCAAACACCCAATTGCCGTTCTCAACATCTCCATTCCAGCGGCTGAGATTGACGTCAATATTCACCCCGCCAAAACCGAGATAAAATTTCACGACGAACACCAAGTCTTTGCCGCCGTACAGCGGGCAGTGCGTCAGATACTCGTCGCTCCTTTCCCGTCCTCTGAAACCAGGTCAAAAATAGAGGAGCCTCCGGCAGCTTTTGCGGCTCTGCCGCCGGGTACCGTGCCACTGCCTTTCGTGGTGAACCACGACGATAAGTCTTCGATTCGGCATACCCCTGACAGCCGCCCCGTACCGGCATTTTCCCTACCGGCATTACGGCTCCTCGGGCAGATCGCGGCAACATACATTGTCGCGGAGGGACCCGATGGCCTGTACCTTATCGACCAGCATGCCGCCCACGAGCGCGTTCAGTTCGAGCGCGTCACATCTCAGATGTCTGTTAAGAAGGTAGAGGTGCAGGGCTTGCTCGAGCCGGTCACCTTTGAAGTCGATCCCCGGCAGGAATCCGTACTCCGGTCGCATCTCGCTGATCTGGCTGACTGTGGTTTCCTGCTCGAGCCTTTCGGCGCACGTACCTACCTGGTGCGCACCATTCCCGCATGCTTGCACCGGAAAGATTGGACTTATGTACTGCGGGAATTAACCGATGATGTTGATACAGGCAGTAAATGGACGGAGAAGTTGGCACAATCCATTGCCTGTCACAGTGCCGTCAGGGCGGGGCAAGTAATGACAGTTGACGAAATGCGGGAGCTTTTGCGGCAATTGGAAAAGACTGCCTTGCCTGGCAATTGCCCCCACGGCCGCCCCACTATGATCCGGCTGACTGTCGCCGATCTGGAAAGGGAGTTCGGGCGGAGAGGTTAACCTTTGCTGTTCTTCCTTACGAAAACCTCGAGTCTTTTTACTTCACCGATACCCTTCAACGAAGCCGCTATGCCTTCAATAATGTTGGCAACCAATTCCTGAATAAAGCCTATCATCGGAACGCGCACACCGTCGGCATAGAGAACCGACCTCGCTCGTTGCTTTTTGATAACACTTTCTTCGATGAGGTCCGCCAGCCCGGCAACGTCATCGAGCGCGAGATGGCGGACCTTCCCATCCAGAGGTTCGTCGCTAACGATAGCCAGCAAGTACGGTACATCGGTTAATAGCGGCCCGGCGGCTTGCCGGTGAACTTCTATCTTTGCAACATTGCGGTCGCACTTGAATCCTTCGGCGATGACAAGGTCGTACTCTTCACCCAGCAGGTGCGAAATTTCATCCAACCCGGTCTCTCCGGTCATGGCTTTGGTCATCACCAATGTCCGGGGAGAACTCAGGACGACGGCGGCACCGCCAGCTTGCAGATGGCGCCAGCTGTCTTTCTCCGTGTCGTCGGGAACGACATGATGGTGGGTGTGCTTCACCGTCGCGACTTTGTATCCGCGGGATATCAGCTCAGGGATCAGCTTTTCAATGAGTGTTGTTTTCCCCGACTGCGAGTGACCGACAAATGCAACGATTGGAGGCATATCTACTCCTTCCTTTATAAGTCATTTCTCCCTTTTGAAAAGGGAGACACAAAGAGGGATTTACCCCTCGAATATCTTCCTGCCTATGCGGACCACGTTGGCTCCTTCCTCAATGGCAACCTGGTAGGAGTTGCTCATACCCATAGAAAGGTACTCCATTCTTACGCCGGGCAGTTTAACACTTTTGAGTTCTTCGAACAACTTTTTTGTCGCCGCAAAATAGGGGCGGCTGTCCTCGGGGTTTTCCGACAGCGGTCCTATCGTCATCAAGCCCGCTACCCGGATGTTGGGGAACAAGGCGCTCTGCTTTACCAGGTTTTCGACATTCTCCGGAAAGACGCCGCTCTTTTGTACTTCCCGGCCACTGTTTACCTCGATCAACACCGGCATGATCTTACCGAATTGCCCGCACTGCCAGTCGATTTCCTGGGCTATGTCCACCGAGTCGACGGTTTCGATAACGTCGAAGAGCTGCACTGCTTTTTTCACCTTATTGTGCTGGAGGTGCCCGATGAGATGCCAGGTCACCCGGTTGCCGATAATTCCCTGGGCTTGCTCCGCTTCCTTGACATAGTTTTCGCCGACAACTTTTATGCCGGCGGCAACGGCTTCAAGAATTTGCTCGGGAGTTCTGGTTTTGGCCACCGCCACAAGTTTTACGCCGCCCGGCAAGGCGCGGAGAATTTGTTTTACGTTTTGTTCGACCGACACCAGTATATCTTACCACCTTCGGTCGAGGAGTAGAAGATATCCCGTTAGGTGTACCAAACCCCAGAGTAGGGGAGGGGTGATGTTGCTGATTGTTATCAACATTGGCGAAAAGGGAGCAACTTTCAATTGTTGAGTAAACCTGTCTTAAAACCCGTCTTTGCCGGAACGTATTCTTAATAGTACGTCGAAGCCCTTGAACCAGTTCAATTTTAGCTCGTCATTCCACGCCGGATCGAACTCTGGAAATTTTTCTAGTAATAATTTGTCCCATGACGAGGTATTTGGAATTAATTCCATTTCTTGTGGTATTTTTACAATGTTTTCCGTCCTGGAATTTTTTCTTCTGGCAACGCCCTTAATTCCATTTCCAATTCGATTGGTACGAAGCCTTTTGGTGATAAAGGTTGATAACGTAATTCCAGAGTCACCGGCAAGAGCTACATAAAATTTAATGCATTTCCGGCTGACGTCACTGGTCAAATGGTAGGTAGCGTGAAACGCCTCTTCCAGTTGGGAGTAGGTCGCCGTCTGCGAATCTACTTTGCCAGACAAGAACGAGAACGATTCCAAGGTGATCGACTTGAGGTGGTCCGACCGGGACGTTCCCTTGAGCATCGTCAGCTTCCGCAGGCGTTCGGTAGGGGAGGCATTCGCGTCGATCAATCCCAGGAAACGCAGCGCCGCGACAAGCTGGTTTCCGGTACTGCCCGACATGCGCTCACCCCAATAGCTACGGTCTATGCGGGCGGGAACGCCTTGCTGCAATTCATCAAGGAAGTTATGGAAAGAACGATAGGAAATATAGGGCGGTAACCGCTTGCGGGATTTGTCCTCAATCATGACCAACGGTGCTTACTCCCTGTCCAATTGGAGTTATTTTAGGACAAGAAAAAAAGATTATCAATAGGTTTACGGAATTTTTTTAATAACTCCTTGGAATTTACCGTTTCCCGTTGTGGTATTTATTGGAATTTTTTATATACCGCGTAGGACTAACTAAAAACAATTCTGGACAGTTTTTGAAGATGCTTTTCGCATTCCGTATTATGACACGTAGCTGATTAAAATTTACAAAAATAAAAAAAGGAGGAGGGAACTGCAATGGCTCAATCGATCGAATACCAGAAGGTGATGTCGGAGATCGTCTACGTGAACCTGCCTGGTCCTCAGGAGCCCACCCCCGGAATGACCGGCGGCGAACTGCTGCACGGTTTTCTGGCGGAACTCCATGAGACGCCCAACCAGGAATTCCAGAACTTCGTCAACCTTCTGTGCGCCCGGTGGAATATCCGCTACGTAACCGTATAAGCACAACCAACAATATATAGATATATAAGTAAGGAGGGAACAAAATTTAATGGCTACTCAATCAATCGAATACCAGAAAGTAATGACCGAAATAGTACACGTAAATCTTCCCGGCCCCCAGGAACCTACCCCGGGAATGACCGGCGGCGAACTGCTGCACGGTTTTTTGGCCGAACTTCATGATACCCCCAACCAGGAATTCAAGAACATAATCAATCTTCTCTGCGCCCGATGGAACGTTCACTACCGGGAAAGCAGGGGGAGCTAAGGATCAATAAGGAGAAATAGTATGAAAAGAGCTAAGATAGGCGCAATCGACGTCGGTACTACTAAAGTATGTACCATCATGGGCGATATCGATAACGAAGGCCAACTGCGCATCCTGGGTGTGGGTATCGCCCCTTCCGCAGGCCTGCAGAAAGGCACTGTGGTCAACCCGGACGAAGCGAGGGCTTCCATCGCTGAGTCCATCAAAAAAGCGGAGAGCGTTTCCGGTTATAAACTCGAGTCGGCTTATGTCGGCGTCACCGGCCGGCATATCAACTCGGTCAATAACCGCGGCGTCATCGCTATTACCCGCGGCGACCAACTGGTAAGACCTGCCGATCTGCGAAGGGTCCTCCAGGTAGCCCGCACCGTCAAAGTACCCAACGAGCAGAAAGTTCTGCACATCATTCCCCGAACCTATACCGTTGACGGCCAGGAAGGCGTCAAGAACCCCGTCGGCATGCACGGATTCCGCCTGGATGTAGAGGCACACATCATAACTGCGGCAGTCGCCTCCGTCCAGAACCTGACCAAATGTATCCGCAGCGTCGGTATCGAAATCGATGACCTCGTTATGGAACCGCTGGCCAGTGCTGAAGCCTGCTTGACTGAAGAAGAAAGACAGAATGGCGTCATGCTTGCGGATATCGGCGGCGGCACTACCGATATCGCCGTTTTCAAGGACGACACCATTTATCATACCGGCGTAATCCCAGTGGCTGGACAGACCATTACCCGGGATATTTCTGTCGGTCTCGGACTCGCTTTCGAGCTGGCTGAAGAAATGAAGAAGAAATACGGCGATGTCACGCCTGTCGAAAAGAACCGGGAGGACGACATCGACAGGACCCTTACCGAAGACGGACACGCCGTTTCATATCGCGACCTTTCCGAAATCATCCGCATCCGTGTGGATGAACTAATGCGATTACTCGTACTCGAACTTCCGCATAACGACATCCCGAAGCTCATTCCTTCCGGCATCGTACTCACCGGCGGCGCCGCTAACCTGCCTGGCATCGCCGAACTTGCCCAGGAAGTCACCAGAATGCCCGTTAGAGTGGGCGTCCCTGTCAGTCTGTACGGTGTTGCCGACAGCCTGCGCGACCCGGCATATTCCACCGGCGTCGGCCTGCTCCTGTGGAAGATGAAGAACAAGGGAACGCAGACCTGGAAACCCGAAAGCGGGTTACGCCGTCTGTTCGCCCAACTCTTCAGCTTTCTTCGCTAAATAAAATATAAAGGTAATTTAAAGGGAGGATAAAATGTCAAAAACTAGTTATGTTCCCAGTGGGGCAAAGATAAAAGTGATCGGCTGCGGCGGCGCCGGTTGTAATGCAATAACCAGAATGGTCAGGGAGCAAATCCGCGGCGTCGAATTCATCGCCATGAATACCGATGCCCAGGCCCTGGCGATCACCGACGCTGCGGTACGCATCCAGCTCGGTGAGAGAATCACCCGGGGTCTCGGCGCCGGCGGCGATCACACCATTGGCCGCAAAGCTGCTGAGGAAAGCCGCGACGAGATCAAGCAGTGCCTTAACGGCGCCGACATGGTATTCGTCACCGCCGGTATGGGCGGCGGCACCGGCACCGGCTCGATCCCGTTAGTCGCTGAAATCGCCAAATCGGGCGGTGCTCTTACCATCGCCATCGTCACCAAGCCGTTCTCCTTCGAAGGCAGCCATCGCATGCACACCGCCGAAGAAGGCATCATGAGCCTGATCGAAAAGGTAGACACCCTGGTCATCATTCCTAACGACAGAATTCTCGAACTCTGCGACAGCAAGACCGGCGTCGACAGCGC
>JAUSGV010000173.1 GCA_030648675.1 Dehalococcoidales bacterium | reverse complement strand
TTATATCAACGATAGCAAAATCAAAATTGACATTCTGATTGGGAGAAACAACTGTAATATTAGCGGGTGCGGTAGTTACGGGCGCCGTATTTGGCCCACTAATGCCGGGTTTCCCGGAATTGTGAAACCTACCAATTGAATAACCTACCAGCCCAACAATTGCAACAAAAACGAAAATAACTATGAGAGGAATTATTCTTTTCATTGCTGCTTAGCTTTGGGACGACCGTGTTCTCCGGCAAGCCGTGCCCGGACACTCGCTTCAGCAGATTCTTTAGACTTTGAACTGCCAACGATTTCGTTGCGGTCCTTATTAATAATTACCCACGGAGCGGGTTCCCCTTTGGAGTTCTTATAGTCTTTTTGGTATTCAATCCGGTAAGGCATGTTCTTCTCCTTCAGGTCCTATCATTTTCATAATACCTTAAAAGGTCATTTAAAATCCAAAAGGAAACAAAAATGTTATAAGTAAATAGTTAACATTTATAACTTTGTAATATCTGGTCATATAGAATAATCCTATGTTCTCAAACGCATGAGTCGAATGCTTCCACATTTAATTTAAATTAGGGTGTTAAAATAAGCCCCGATAATTTTAGGAGGAGAAAAATGGAACTCGTAGTAATTTTATTGATCCTGGCAATAGTCGCCGCTATTTTCGGGTTTGGAGGAATTGCCTCTACCATCACGGGAATAGCCCTGATTCTCTTCTGGATATTCCTGGCTTTCTTCATAGTCGGAGCGCTCTTTAGATTGACTAGCGGACATTGGTGGTATGGACACCATCACGATTAGTAAAAATAAAACAGGAATCGCGTCTCCCCCTCAATTCCGATGTCATCAAGCAACGTATCAAGATACGCTGGCAGCAGCCACGGCGTCAGCTTTTAATCTGCCGTAGTCATCTTCCAATCTAAACACATCGGAGAGCTGCGGCGTCGAGCTTCAAGAATAACCGCGTCTTCCAAGGCTTCGATGCGGTGAACGGTCCCTGGTAGAAGATGAATGCAAAAACCAACTTCGCCGACTGTTTCCTTCATTTTCCCGTTTTGATCAAGCGTGACCAGCACCTTCCCTCGTTGCACATACAGGCTCTCATCCTTTTCGGCATGATATTGAAGGCTAAGGCGGTTTCCTTTCTTCACGAAGAGCACCTTGCCGGGCATATTGCGGCGTAAGCGCATACAACAACTCATAGCCCCAGGGTTTCTCGGTCCTCCGGGGAAGTGCGTGATCCATCTTTCTCTCCCCGGCTGCTTTTTGAGGAAGGAATCGTAACATGTACTAACGCCTGCTGATCAATGCTCTGGTTGCAGCTGAACAAACATCTTTGCTTACAGCATACTCGCTGAATCATGAAAAAGTTATAAATTCCCCGGGCGAAAACGTTACAAATTTATTACAGATTAGCACAGTAGCTTCATCCCCGTGCTATCATGTTTTGATGGCTTCACCCAGGATATCGGTCGTAATCCCTGCCTATAACGAAGAAGCATTTTTACCCCGCTGCCTGGATTCCCTGAAAAAACAGACCTTTCGCGACTTCGAGATAATCGTCGTTGCCGGCGGGCAGGATGCCACGGCCACCATCGCCCGCAAATTCGAAGCCGTCGTGATACCTCAAACCGAAAAAGGTATCGCTGCGGCACGCCAGAAAGGGTTCGACATCGCCTCGGGAGAGATTATTGCCAGTACCGATGCCGATACCGTCGTCCCGGAGAACTGGCTGGAGCGCATCGATGAGCTTTTCCGGCAGCATGCCGAAGCGGGGGCTGTCGCCGGGCATTTTCAATTGTATGACGGGCCGGCTTTCGTGCGCTTCTGGATACGGACGAGCCTGACGCTTATGCCGGTTGTATTGAAGTTCGCACCCGGTATATGGAGCTTCGGCGGATTCAACTTCGCCGTTAAAAAAGATGTTTTCAAAAAAATAGGCGGGTTCGACCTGCACCGTGACTTCGGAGAAGACGTCGATCTCTGCCGCCGCCTGAAAAAAAACGGTAAGGTCGTGTTCGACCGCACTCTTGTTGTCCGAGTATCAGGGCGGGCTTTCTTGAAAGACCGGTTCGGGTTGAAAAACCTGGCGAACTACCTGAGCGTACTGTTTCGCGGCAAACCTTCTCTGACGGTAGTCCACGGCAGCGACATAATCAATAAGCCCGGAAACCTCGAATAGCGAAGGACCAGAACCAACCCTCCCTTTTGTCATTCCGGCGAAAGTCGAAGACCGCGTATTTATCGGGGCCGGAATCCAGCTTTCTCCTCCTCTGTCATTCCCGCGAAAGCGGGAATCCAGTCATTTTGAATTTTGAATTCGAGTGTTGTAATTTGTCCCGATTCACCAAGTTCATGCGGGATGCCGTAGGACGTTAGGAATCGGCATCTCTTAGTCATAGGGATTTCGCCCGCAGGCGGGAATCGGCCACCACGAATATCGCCGCCATTATCCACAACAGCGGGATACTTATGTAGTGCATATCGGGGCTCCAGAACGTGCCGTAGGTTGCCACCTCGAAGATAGAGGCCGCGGCTCCTCCCAGGAAGCCGCCGATCAAGCCGATGCCGATACAATTCCACGCACCCCGTGCCCGGGATTTCATGATTCGAAGGGAGACACGGACAAACACCACTGCGGCCGCGACCAGAGCCAAAATCCCGAGCAGGCCGGTATCCGAGTATAACTGGATATAGCCATTATGAACATTGACATTGTTACCGAGATGCGGCGACCAGTCGCCCAAGCCGAGGCCGGTAAACCACGACCACTCGGGCAAGGCGAAAGTTTTCCGCCATAACTCGACGCGATACATCAAACTATTGGTGGAGAACAGTGTCGACGGCCAACTGAAGGAATGGTAATTGACGGCGATGACAATCCCAGTAACGACAGCGACCGGTACCGTTGCCCATAAGGTCTTCAACCGCCATGCGGCCAGAACGAACATGACGCCGCAGGCAATCGCCCCCCAACCGCTGCCGCTGGCCGAAAGAAATACCGCCGCCATTAGAAACAGTCCGGCACTCCAACCCAGCCGCCGCGTCCGGCCTTTGGTGAACAGACCCAGGGCAAAGAACACCGGCGCCATAACCGCCAGAAACACGCCGAGGTTGTTGAACTGGAGGATCTCCCCGCTGGTTTTCGGCAGATCTGCGGCTAGCTTGAAAACCCAATCGTTAAAAAACATCACCCTGCCGGAGCCCTGAGAGAAAAACCAGGCAGTCAGACCGAGGATGAGCAGGCAGCCGATGCCCGACATTACCCGCCAGTACGTGCGGCCCCTGTCGGTATTGTTCACCAAGCCGTAGTAGATAAGAATGCAGGCAAAAGTAGTCGATAAAGCCTCGGTGCTCACCCTCTTATCGGGCGACACCGCGAAGCCGACGACCAGTCCGAGAAAAAAGATACCGATCGGGATATCGAACGGTGTTGGCCGGATAAAGCGCTCACTGAGCAGGACATAAGCCAGCCATGGCGCCCCGGCAATTATCCACGACGCCCACAGCGGCGGTGCCCCGGCAACGACCGAAAAGAACATAGGTGCAGCATAGACAGGCTGGATTATTTCAAGGAACGTTATGAGCTTGGTTTTCATGTCGATTTAAGAATTATCATTAATAATACAGAAGGGGCACGGAATTTAATAGCTATTGCTTTGCACTCTTCATAATCATTGCATCATTAAATCATGAAAAAAAGGGAGGCGAGAAAAACCTCGCCTCCCTTATAGCCTGCAACGAAAAATAATCTATTTCACTGTTACCGCCGGTCCCAGAGACTCGCCCTTAACGTCGGGCTTGTAATATGAGTATGCGGTCGAGGTGACGCCCTTGGCCTTGACAGGATACAGTGCCTTGACCTGGAAATCGAAGGCGATCTGTTCCCCGGGCTTCATATTCTCAACGTAGAAGATGACCTTGCGCCCGGCGATATCGTACCGTTTGATGTTCGGCAGCTTTTTCGTGACTGCCACGATGGAATCCGTCACCGCCTCGAAGCCGGTGGGGATAGAAATGTCGACCACGATCATACCGGCCTCGGCGATATTGAACTCGGGAAGCGGGTTGAACTGCAGGTTGACCGCGACCTTGACCAGGTCGTTGACCTCGACCTGCGTCGTGTCGTACTTGACGTCGATCTTGAGCATCTGGGCCGCCGGAGCCGTGTCCGCCGCCGGTTCGTTAAAGCGCCGCACTACCTGGGCGATGGCATTCCCGGTACCGGTAACCCTCATGTCGATTTGGGCGTTGACCGGTACCTCCACAATTTGCAGTACGTCGAAATTGGTGCCGTTGATCCTTATCTGCTTGTCGACGCCGGTACCTTTCAAGGTGACGGTGAGATCGGCATCGGAGCGGGCATTTACCGCGTATTCCGTTAACGCCTGAAGAGTGACCACCGTGTCCTGCGTAGAACCGTAACCGCCGTAGGCGTTACGCTTGGAGACCAGCCAGCGGGAGGCTTTCGAAGCGTTGAAGGCATCGCCGTGCTTGACCAGAGCCAGCGTGGCATAAGCTGTCGTCTCGATAAAGGCACTGCGGTTCACGTCGGGACGGAACGGCGGCATGAACCGTCCGTTCTGCGTTACCGGTTCAGGGACGACGATGTCGCCGCCCCAGTGCAGGCCGCTCTCATCTTCTTTCGCCAGCGCCATCAGTTGCTTGTAGGCGTCGCCGGCTTTAGGGCTCTTCGCCATTTCCAGGGCGTACGTCGTTATGGCGACGGCGTAAGGGTCGGTCATGTCGCCCAGTTTACCCTCGAGATAAGTTACTGCTTTACGGCTGCCGGCTGTTTCCCCGCTTTCCAGTAGGGCGATAGCGGTGTAAGCCGTAAGAGCGTCTTTACCCTTCAAACCGCCGAGTAGTTCCTGGTGATGTACGAAACCGACCGCATCGAACGAGCCGTCGCTGTTCTGGTGCGACGTTATCCAGGCGGCGGCACGGCTCAAAACGCTGTCGTCGATATAAATAATGTCTTTCGCCTGCGAGAACGACTTGAGGACGAAGGCAGTGAGCCACAAGCTCCCCGATTCGTCGTTCATGCCGAAAGCGGAGAACGAGCCGTCCGTGCGGCGGTAGGTCAGTTCGCGCTGATAGCCGGTAACCATCAGTTTTTCGGCTTTCGCCATTATCTCCGGTTTGAGCTGGCCGCTGGTCTGCAGGTACTTCGTTATGTAAACATCCGGGGCGAAATTTAGCATGTTCTGCTCGCCGCAGCCGGACGGCATCTGCAGCAATGCGTCCAGGCCGTCGATGGTCTGGGTCAGGAAACTCGAGGTCAGGGCAATGTAAGCCCGGCCCGAATCGGCGACTACGGCGTCGGGGATAGCCGTATCGATAGTCCGGTTCATTCCGGCCGCGAGAGCTATGTTGTCCAATATTTCGCGGGCCACTCCTTCCGGCTCGATGATTATAGTCTTTATAGCCGCGTCCGCCGCCTGCGGGCTGCGGGCGGATATCTTGACCTCGTTGGCCGTACCTGTCTTCGTCGGCCTGATGACGAATTGGGCACCGCCGATATCGTTGGGGCCGATCTCTATCGTCTTCGTCGGTTGGTCGAGAAGGTCAAACCAGCCGGCTTTCTCAATATCCAGTTGGACTGTCTGCTTGGCGTTCAAATAATTGTAGACCGCGACCCTTACCGGGAATTCCTCGCCCCTGATGGCCGAGTAAGGTAAGTCGATGGTCAGGAAGAAAGGTTGGAAAACGACGAGTGAATTCTCGGCAACGCCCAGACCCTTGTCTTTGGAAATAGCGACGGTACGCAGCATCCATGTGGTAATGGAATCAGGTACGGTCAGCTTTTTGGTGAGTTTGCCGGAGGCTGGCGTGATCTCATCGAACCACAGCCATGTTTCAGGGAAGAACTGGCGCACCCTCTGCACTTCGGCTAATTGTCCGCTGGGACCAGGAGCTGTCGGGGCTGGCACGGGAGCCTGCATCGGCGGCATTGCTCCTTCCATGGCAATGCCCGGAAGGGCTATCCCGCCATTCTTGCCGCCGAAGAAGCGGACGATCTTATCGAGGAAATTACCGCCGCCCTCTACCTGGTAATCTTTGCTCGCCGGAACCTGCTTGTTGGTCATGACGACCACACCGGCATTCTTGAAGACATCGGCCGCACCAACGGTCGTCGTTACCGGATAGAAAGAGACCTCGTGGATTTCCGCTTGCGGCTCCATGTAAAGTCGTTCCAGTTCGTCGAATACCTGCTGTAGGTTCATGCGGTTTTCGGCGAGAATAAACACCGACTTGTCCACGACGGCCACGCCGACCCTGGCCTGACCCTGGGTGGTGATGTTGAGCAGGACTTCTTCGGCCGGTCTGGCTTCTGATTTACTGAATTCCGCCGTTACGGCCTGCGGATAGGCTGCTCCCACGTTGAACGGCAGGTAGTCGGCCGCCACCTCGCTGTTGGGCAGAATCTGGTAGACCAGCAGTTTGGCGGACGGCGCCATCGCCGGCGTCGTGCTGAGGGAGATCTCACGGTTCCTGGTATAAGCGGAGAACACCACCTTGCCGCGGGCGATCACTTCGTAATAGAAGTTCACCGCCCGGTTGGTGGAGTTGATGTTAAAGGTGATCTTCTGCCCCACGCTCGGTGTGCCTTCGCTCGTCTGTTCCAGGTGGATGAAATTACCCGATGGGGAATACGAAGCCTGCAAGACTTTCGAAGCCTGAGCGGGTTGCGTCGAAGACATCGGGGTCAACTCGAAGGCATCGATGGAAAGGGCGATAGCGTTAGCCGGAGGGTTCAGGTCGAGGACGGCTTTGCCTTTAACCGTCTGTAGGGTTTTATTGTCCGTCCGGATGGTCTCGAACTTGTCGTTACTGTAGGTCACCGTGGTGTTGATTCTGGCATCCACCGGCTTGTTGTCCGGCGTTTCGGTGACGATAAGGAAACTGAAAGGAAGGCCGGGTTTGAATACGTTACCTTCCGGAATAAGCTGCAAGTTGACCGGAGACTGCGCCACGGTGAGCAGACGGCTGGTCTTTTCCACATAACCGGTCGATTTTTCTTCGACGGTGACGTTCAATTGAATGTTGCCCTGCCCGGCACCCGCCGGGGTACCGGCGACGTAGCCCACCGCCGGCAGCTCGAAATCGACTTCGCCGTTGATCGCCTTCGTGATCGTAGTGTATGTCTGCCACTGTCCGACGTACTTCAGTGCTTCGATCTTCAGATCACCGGTTACCGGCTTCCCGAAGCTGTAAACGGCCTTGATCTTGCCCTTTACCGGTTCGTTGACCAGGAACCATTCCCGGGGCAGGTCGACGGTGATTTCGTATTTCGGCAGGACGTACTCTTCCACGCGGACGTCAAGCTGATTGCGCGATTTCTCGGTGACGACGTTTATTTTCCAGACACCCAGGTTCGGTTCGTTGGAGAGTGGGAGTTCCAGCGTCGCCATACCGTAATCGTCGGTCCTGACAACGGAGCGGAATATTTTGATGCCCTTGGCATCGAGGATTTCGACGGTGGCGTTCTCGGTGACCGGTTTAAGGTCGGCGTCGAGGGTAAGTACCCTCATTTCTATGGTCTGTCCCGGCTTGTAAATAGGTTTGTCGGTTTCCACGACTACCAGAAAGCTTTTTTCAATCGTAACCTGGGCTTTATCCGAAAAACCGTTGCCCTTTATCTGCACTTCGTATTTCCCTTCCGGGACGTTCTGAGGAATATTGATGGTGACCGTGCCGGCGCCGTTGACCGTCTGCTTCGCGCTGGTCACCAGCTTGTTGTCTTTGAAAAGGGATACCTCGATGTTGTCCTTCACCGCCTGCCCGCGGCTGGAAAGGGACACCGACACGGCTTCCGCCCGGCCAACGTGCAATACCTCCGGGACCACAGCCACGTAGCTGTCCGCGGCCGCCGCCGGCTTCGGGGTACAGGCTGGGATAAGCGAGGCCAGACTGATTAAGGCTATAACGAAAGATAAAATCTTTGCCGGCGTTCTTTGCTTGTTCATAAGTACCTCCGTCTAACCAATTTGTCATTCCGTACTCAATACGGAATCCAGAACCAAATTAATAATCACGCTGGATTCCTGCTTCCTCAGGAATGGTTCGCTAGCGTCTATACACTTATATGCGTCTTGCGGTGAAAAGGTTCATCTCACAATTAATATAACGAAACAAAACGAAAAAAGTTAGCACTCATTTGCTCCTATTCATCCAAAAAGCCCAAACACGTGAAGCCTGTTTCATAAATATTGTCTTTGCGAGGGCTAAGCCCGTGGCAATCTCGGTAAATTGATATAGATTGCTTCGGTTCGGCTGGATGCCGAATCTCGCAATGACAATTTTGGTTGAACGCCCATTTATCGAAATTTGAATTTTGGTGTAACAAATGGTAAAATCTGTTAGATGCGTACTTTCATCCTGAAGACTATCTTATTCGGTACAATCATCGCACTGTTTGCCCTCGCTCTGGCCCCGGCGCTGGCTCTGGCAGCCTCAGGCGACATGAGCGGCTCTCACTGCGGTACCAGTCCTGCTAAGGCTGCTGCACCGGCATCTGATAACTGCCTCGCACACTGCCAGTTGGTCCAATGCCGGATATCATCGGCCGCGGACGCCAGGATCGTGTCCTATAGTTCTCCGGACAACTTCAATCTGCCGGTTGGCCTTACCGCGGCCGTTGCCGCCGAGTCCCCTTCTGTTTGCCGCAACGCCGTTCCACCCCAACAAGTCGTGGAATCACCACCCCGTTTCGAAGCCACTTACCAATGCCGCAACAGTCTTAACTCAGACGACCCCGCTTCACTCTAGCCTCCGGAAATCCGGTTTCGCACCGATCAGTCTTTGCTTTTTTATTTTTGCTTTTTTATTTGAACTGATTCGGCGGCCGGCTTCCCGGAAACTTTCCTTTTACCCCAACAACTTTTATCTGAGGAGGCTTGAGTGAAACTTTACCAGTTGGTATTCAAAGACGTATTACGCAGAAAAAAACGCGTGCTTTACGCGGCGCTGGGCATCGTTATCGCCGCCATGACCGTCGTCGGCATCCTGACCATCGCCAACGCCGGCCAGCAAAAGATATACGCCCAGCTTGAAAAATACGGGGCTAACCTGAACATTCTGCCGGCGATAAGCAACGTCGATGCTGCCCTGGGCAACCTGAATATGGGTTCGTTGGCGGTGGGCGACAACTACATCCAGGAAAGCGTGCTGCCGCAGGTGCGGCAGATAGCCGACAGTATGATCAGAGAGACTTTGGACATAAAGGACCCGGGTAACATAGCCACCATTGCCCCGAAGCTCTACGTAAACACCAAAGTCAACGGCACGTCCCTGCTCGCCGTCGGTATCGACCCTAAGGAAGAGAGGTCGATCAAGACATGGTGGGAAATAAGCAAAGGAAAATGGCTCGAAAAGCCCGACGATGCCGTTATCGGCTCTCAGGTAGCGCAGCTTCTCCACCTGGATGTTGGCGACAAGATCGTTCTCAACAATACAGAGATTACGGTTGCAGGAATACTGGATGACACAGGCTCTGGTGACGATTACCAGGTTTTCGTGCCGCTACCGACTTTGCAGGCCGCCTTCGGCAAAGAAGGCGTCATTTCGTCGATAGACGTCCGGGCGTTATGCAACGGTTGTCCGGTGGAGAATATCGCCGCCGGTATCAACAACATCATCCCCGGCGTTCGGGCGCTGGCGGTAAAACAGGTAGCCGCGACCGAAATGGGCATGGTGGACAAGATGAGCAAGTTCATGCTCGCCCTGGCAGGGATCACCCTCCTTATCGGGGCTTTTGGCGTGGTCAACACCATGATGACTTCCGTCCACGAGCGGATAAAGGACATCGGGATAATGCGGGCGGTCGGTGCCTCCCGCAATCAGATTATAAAGGTGTTCATCTATGAAGCTGTTTTAATCGGAATCATCGGCGGACTACTGGGGTACATGGCTGGAACACTGATCGCTTGGGGCACCGCACCGCTTGTCTTCGAGGGAGCGGCGGTGACTTTAGAGCCGTGGTACCTGCCGCTGTCGCTGCTGATGTCCATAATCGTCGCCATTGCTTCGGCGGCGTATCCGGCCTATCGGGCAACAACGATAAAAGTCTCGGACTCCTTCCGTGCTTTATGAGGTAAAGGAATGTTAGAAGTAAAAGAAGCTTTAAAGGTTTACGGTGAAGGCGAAGCCCGCGTGGTGGCCCTGGACAAGGTGTCGCTGAAGGTAAACAAGGGCGACTATATCGCCATTATGGGGCCTTCCGGGAGCGGCAAATCGACGCTGCTCAACATTATCGGCGGACTCGACCGGATCTCGGGCGGCGAGGTACTTCTCGACGGCAAACGTATCGATAACCTGGACGAAAATTCCCTGGTGGAAGTAAGACGACGGCGGATAGCCTACGTTTTCCAGCAATACCACTTGCTGCCTTCGCTTACCGCCGTTGAAAACGTTTACATGCCCCTTTTGTTCGGCGGCTCGAACGGACAAGGGCTCGATAAAGCTATGGAATTTCTGAAAATGGTCGGGCTGGAAAAACGCGCCCTGCATAAACCCGGCCAGCTCAGCGGCGGAGAACAGCAGCGGGTAGCCATCGCCCGTGCCATCATTCACAATCCATCGCTTATCCTGGCCGACGAGCCTACGGGCAACATGGACCAGAAGACCGGGGCGGATATCCTGGAGGTATTCGCCCGACTGAACGAGGAGGGCCGCAGTATCGTCATGGTTACGCACAGTCCGGAAGTTGCCAGACATGCGAAAGAGATCGTGTATCTTAAAGACGGGAGGCGAGTGGAGAGAGTCGAACAGAAATGACGAACGGCAAGCCGTTCGTCATCCCGGGCTTGACCCGGGATCCAGACCCCCTTGTCATTGCTGGAGCCCCGATTCTATCGGGGCGAAGAATCTCGGGATGGGGGCAATCCACCCCTCTTGTCATTCCCGCGTAGGCGGGAATCCAGGTAAATCCCCCCGTCATTCCGGCGAAAGCCGGAATCCAGGTGGGGGAAAAGGGATAAAAACCAAATATAAGGAGACAACATAAATTGAACAAAAATGGCGAATGTCTATTCGTCATCCCGTACTTGATACGGGATCCAGATAATAAATTGTCAAAACCTGAATGCAAAGGAGAAACCAATTGAATAAAAATAGCCTTTTGAAAAATCGCCGAACAGTAGCGGGAATCATGGTCTTGTCAGGTTTGGCCCTGGTGGCTACAGCCTGCGGCGGCCAGGCACAGGCCGCCATTAAACCCATGTGGATTACACCCCAAGTATCAGGCAAAACGGTATCGTTCCCGGTCAGCGAAATCGACAAGAATACGCTCGTTCATTTCAGAATTCCGGCTGCTTCCGGGACCATGGCGTTCATGGCCTACAACCTCGATGGGAAAACTTACGCCCGGGCCAACGTCTGCCCTCCGTGCCGTTCTATCGGTTTTAACCTGGCCGGCAATAACCTCGTCTGCCAAACCTGCAGCACCGTTTTCGATGCGAAAACGGGTGACGGCTTATCCGGCGCCTGCGTGCCCTTCCCTAAAGCGGACGTACCCTTCCAGGTCAATAACGGCAACATGGTTATGAACGCCGACGACATGGCCACAGCTTATAGCAATACCGAAGTCGCCGGCCGGCCGTAAGTCTTCGCATTGACACGATTTCCCCATGACAATATGATTAGGCATCGTCAGGGGGGAAATCGGTCATGCCTTCCGGGTCGACTAAGAACAAGCACGTTCCACTCATCGCGGAATTGGAAACGGTCCTGTCGCCTCTGGAAGCCTTCGGGCATTTCAAGGACAGGAAATTCAGCTTCTTCCTCGACAGCGGGATGGACCCGGAAAAGCTGGGCCGCTATTCCTTCATCGGCAGCGATCCCTTCCTCGTACTCAGCACGCGCGGGAACACCGGCCACCTGACGCAGGGGGCAGCCAAAGCCCGCATAACCGGCAGCCCTTTCGACATGCTCCGGCGCCTGCTGGAATTCTACCGGCTCGATCCAACACCGACACCCGTGCCTTTCACCGGCGGTGCCGTAGGCTACCTGAGCTACGACCTCTGCCATTTCATCGAACAACTGCCGCAAAAGGCAGTGGACGACCTCGATGTGCCGGAATGCTATTTCGGCTTTTACGATGCGGTTATAGCCTTCGACAATAAAGAACACAAGGCTTACATCGTCTCCACCGGATTCCCGGAACGGGACGAGAACAAGCGGCTCGCCCGGGCC
>JAUSGV010000160.1 GCA_030648675.1 Dehalococcoidales bacterium | reverse complement strand
AGTTTAATACCAACGAGGCTATAAGTCTAACGGGAGAGGGAATTTAAAGCTACCAAATAAAAAATCAAGTACAAAATATGAAAATGCCGAAAGACAGAGGGATTGGGGATTGGGGGATGGGAGTGGGGGCTGGGGACTGGAGACCGGAGACGCTGGATCCCGGGTCAAGCCCGGGATGACAAACGAGGGTAGCCTCCCCGAGATCCTTCGCGATGCTCAGGATGAAAAACAGGCGCGCCTGTTTTTCACTTATACGGCCAGTCGAGGGCGAATTTGAACCTTTCCAAGCGGCCTTGTATCCAGGAACGCAGGATATCATCGTCGATCTGGCCGCTTTCGGCGATGTTGCGGCATTCAGGGCAAAGCACGACAAGATTTTCCAGGGCGTTGGAGCCACCCTTTTCCAGGGAAGCGATCTGATAAACGTCGAGGAATTGGGTATAGTTACATTTCGGGTTTTCGCAGCGGTACCAGACCGCGTTCATCAGGGCGCTCTTGGCTTCATCGGGCAGGGTGGAAGAATTGCCGAGTTCGGGGAGCCGGGACAGATCCCGCAGGGGATCGGTTCCCTGAATTTCAATGTTAATCTGCGGGTCGGACGCTCCGCCTGAGGGTGTTTCACCTGTCGGGCGCCCGGCATTTTGCAGCTTACGCACGGCCATGGAAGCCGCGCCGACTACCAGGGTGACTATCACCATCGCGGCCGCGATAATAGCGTAATCGATAAGGGTCATAGGGTCATAAGATTATACAAGAATTAAAATCCAAATTACAAAATCCAAAATCCAAACTGACTTGTAGTATGTTTTTGTTTCCCCTCACTTTCATCTCTCCCACAAGGGGAGAGAGAACATTTTGAGGGACTGGATCCCGCATCAAGTGCTGAATGAAAAAAGGCCTGCATTTTACACTGGATCCCGTGTCAAGCACGGGATGACCAGCCACCCCCAGGTCCTTCGCGTTGCTCAGGACGAAATGAAAAAGGCCCAGGGCTTTTTCATTTCGCTTTGGTGACAGCCCAGATACCGAGAATAACCACGGGCACGGTGAAAACAGCCCAGACGATGTCTTCAAGCTGCGAGAACGGTGGTTTCGAGACCATTCCGGCCGCATGAAGAATGAACAGGGCGATAATCGCCAGATTAAAAAAGATGGTGTACCAAGCTAAAAATTTCACAGGTACCTCCTAAATTTGGTGATTTTGCTGCTTTCTTTTTTTTCGTAATAATCAAAAACTGCGTCGCGGATGAATTGCCACATAGCGTTCAACTGTTGCTCATTCAATTGTTCCGCCGGGTCCATAAACGAGCGAAATTCCGGTCCGGGCGTCCCTTCCTTTTTCAGAACACAAATAGCAGAGAGCGGAGGATTACCCATCAATACTTCTTCGCGCGAAATTTCGCGCAAGATGGTGCCTAACTTGTTTGGCTTACCCTGTTCTTCAACAACTCCGTAAGAGGCATCAGCGAGGAAATCCTCATAAAATACCGTTTCTCTCTTTCTGGCACCTTCCACGAGGCGTTTTTTTACTTTATCGAGCACGATTTGATGTTGCATTGTTGCCCCCTTGGAGAGGATATTTTATGTCCCCTCACCCCGTATCAAGTACGGGGCAAACTCTTAGTCCTCTCCCACAATGGGGAGAGGAGATTGTTTTAAAGCATTTATTATAACTGATAAGACGCCGTCGGTATTTTGCAGGACGTCATTATTCCAGAATCTTAAGACACGAAACCCTTCTTTTTGCAGCCATTCAGATCGTAAGTTGTCTTGCGCGATTACCGGCCAGGTATTATGCTGACCGCCATCAATCTCGATTATCAGTTTGTCTTTAAACGCAACGAAATCTACGATGTAATTGCCAATCGGTTCTTGTCGTCGGAATTTTGCACCATTCAATTGAGCATTTCGCAAGTGTTTCCATAGAACCCTTTCCGCCTCAGTTTGTTTATGTCTGAGGCCTTTTGCGAATTTTGTTTGGACGAGCTTGCCCACGTAATTTTACCCAATTCTTTTTTTATAATGAAGGTGAATTATATCCCCTCACCTTAATCCTCTCCCACAAAGGGGAGAGGAGAATTAGTGAAAGCTCTTAATTCCTGAATCAATCCCGTATCAAGTACGGGACAGGGCTCAGGACAAGTTCTCTCCCGCAAAGGGGAGAGAAGATTATGATATATCGGGCGACCTCTTGTGCCAATCAGTAGCCTGCTGATAAGCGTAGGCTACCTGAAAGATAATCTCCTCGCCAAATGGCTTGCCGATGACCTGCATGCCAACCGGCAAATTATCGTCCTTCGACTCCGCTCGGGATGAATCTCTCGACTCCGCTCGGGATGAAGCGAAACCGGCGGGAATAGAAACAGCCGGAACGCCGGCGATGTTGATAGGTATTGTACATACGTCGCTCAAATACATCTGGAGCGGGTCGTCGGACTTCTCCCCGATCTTGAAGGGAACGCTGGGAGAAGTGGGCGTAATCAAGGCGTCGACTTTCTGGAACGCCTCATCGAATTCCTGCCGGATTATGGTGCGGACTTTCTGTGCCTTGAGGTAATAGGCATCATAATAACCGGCGGACAGGGCGTAAGTACCCAGCATGATGCGGCGCTTCACTTCTGGACCGAAACCGAATTCGCGAGTTTTTTCCATGGCTTCCCACATGTTTTGCGTATCCTGGTAGGAAAAGCCGTATTTTACACCGTCGTAGCGGGCAAGATTAGCCGAAGCCTCCGACGGAGCAATAATGTAATAAACAGCAAGGGAGTAACGGGTATGGGGGAGTGATATGTCCCAGTTTATGGTAGCCCCGAGTTCCTCGAGCTTTTTAATAGCGGCTCGAACCGACTCCGCGACCCCGGCCTGCATACCCTCGACAAAGTACTCACGGGGAATACCAAGGCGCAAACCCTTGAGGCCGGTTTTCAGGCACCTCATAAAGTCTGGAACGGCGTCGGGGGCTGACGTAGAATCGCGGGAATCGTGCCCGGAGATAGCATTCATTACCAGAGCACAATCGGTGACGTCCTGCGTGAGCGGACCGATCTGGTCGAGCGAACTGGCGAAGGCGATCAGGCCGTAGCGGCTGATCCGCCCATAAGTTGGCTTCAATCCGGTAACACTACAAAAACCCGCCGGCTGGCGGATGCTGCCGCCAGTATCCGAACCCAGAGCGTAGACCGCTTCACCGGCCGCAACGGCAGCGGCCGAACCGCCACTGGAGCCTCCCGGTACGCGCGACACATCCCACGGGTTATGCGTGGTATAAAAGGCGGAATTCTCGGTGGAAGACCCCATGGCAAACTCGTCCATGTTGGCCTTGCCGATTATTACCGCTCCCAGGGCATTCAGTTTTTCTATAACTGTTGCATTATACGGGGGTACGAAATTTTCCAGCATCTTCGACGAGCAGGTGGTCTTAAGCCCCCGGGTGCAGATGTTGTCTTTAATAAGTCCGGGTATGCCGGTAAGAGGAAAGACATCGCCCCGGGCGATCAGTTCGTCGGCTTTTTTAGCCTGCTGCAATGCCCCGTCCTCGTCCACGGTGACAAAAGCTTTAACCTTAGGCTCCACCTGGGCAATACGCGCCAGGTAAGTTTTCGTCAACTCTACCGACGATATCTTTTTCGTTTTAAGAAGCTCGTGGGCTTCGTGGATGGTGAGACGATGCTGGTTCAACTCTCTAAATCTCCCATAATCCCTTTCCGATTCGTAAGACTCATACGGAATCCCATATGAACCGGGACTTTACGAAAAAACGGGCCGACTGGATTCCGGATCGAGTCCGGAATGACAATTTGAAAATCCCTCCAGACCGCCCTTTGTAAAAGGGAGGAAATACCTAGACTGCCACGGGCGGAGTTTATACTGAGCGAAACGAACGTGCCCTCGCAACGACATTAAACTTTGTCCCTCACGATGAATACTGGTCGAGGATCGCCCTCACGCGAATAAAATCATCCTCTTTCTGCGGAGCGTTGGCAAGGACTTCGCCGGGAGTCAACGAGGCTTCAACCTTGTCATCCCGCATGACGTTCTGCCGGACGATAGGCTGGGCTGTGGGCGGAACGCCGGCCGTATCGACCTGCTTCAGAACCTCAAAGTTCTCCAGAATGTCGGACAACTGGCGGCTCATTCTCTCGACCTCGGCTTCGGTCAAGCCGACGCGGGCGAGCAGAGAGACGCGGTGAACTTCCTCATGGCTGATCTTCATGATTGCCTCCGAATAGGGAAACTGGGGGAAATTATAACACATTGGGGGCTGGGGACTGGGGATCGGGGAAAAGAGTAAAAAGCAAAGATAAAAGACCAAAAAGGGAATGGGGATTGGGGACTGGGGACTAGGGACTAGGGACTGGGACCAGCTTGTCTTCGAAAGCCGATCCTTGATTTCATTGACCTTGATTTTCGCTGCCGCCCTGGTTCGTGTCCGAAATCGCCGAAGAGTCCCGGCCCGGGATTCCCAGATGTTTGATCCAAGCTTTCTTGCCGATTTCAGCACGTAAACCCGCAAAGATCGTTTCCAGGTTCGCACGGATGACTTCGTCGACCTCGTGACTTCTCAGTACTTCCACCATGGCATCGTAGATCCTCTCCTCGGCACGGATGACGGCATCTTCAAGGCCAACCCAACGCGCCAGCTCGAGTCCGATGCCGTCGTGAGGGTGTTCCGCCCTTACTCTGTTCAGCACCGCTTGTTTATGCTTTGCCATGGCGTCAGCGGCACTACTGCCGAACTTACCCTCAGACATATCAGATTGAATACGGTCCATAATCCGCAGAGTTACCCGATCGGTGATTTCTTCTTCAAAACCTTCCAACAGGGCGAAGAAATTATGCACAATGAATCCGTCACCCAGTCCCCGGTCAAACGCACGCGTCACACGAGTTACGAGAATTAACCAGACCCACAATCCTTCCGCAAATACGCCGTGATGTAAAAACATCAAAGCCGGAACAAGTGCGGTAAAATCGAAGAGGTGAGTGTTCACATATCGCAAAGGGTTCCAATGAAATCCGCTCCGGGTAAAAAACTCGATGGCAAACAAAGCACCGATTCCTATGTCGAGCCACACCCAGGTCTCAGGCAAGGGTTCCCGGAAAACGGCCATGCCCAAAATCAGTATTCCCAGCGATACCAGCGATAACACCAATGCCGACCAGTGGATTAACCAGTGACGCCGCGGCTGTTTATCGATAGCCTCGAGCCTGTCAGAATACGTTGACCGGTAACTGTTCGATCCTGCAACTTCTTTCGCCTGAGGATGATCAGTTCGAGCAGTTCGATCCTTTCGTGAGGTCATACCCCAACCCCCCCAAATTGAAGATACATATACTTTTAGCATACACAAACGGGAGAAATAGTCAAACAGTTGATTTGAAAAACGAGAGGATAATTAAGGCGTTCTCACGCAACTTGCGTGGTTTGTTCCTTCCGATTCGCGTAAACGAAAGAAACAATCAGCAGGACTACGCCGGCGACAATCAAGGCAATACTGTAGGTCGCCGTCGGGGCAAGCAGCCGGATGACCAAATTGGTCATCCACGTCTGGAGCGGCGCCGGTAAGTCGGTAACTGCATTCGGTAACTCTTTCGCGGCAAAATAGCGGCCGACAAGCACACCCGCAAGTTCCAAAACTCCGTAGCTTAAAAATACAATGCTCAGGTATCGGGTCGAGCCCCTCATCTCGCGATACACGAGGACGATTGCCGCGATCAGCACCAGCGTCAACACAATCAGCAGCATATAGCCGAGTTGGAACCAGGCAACATATTGCCGGGCTTGAGCCAACCCGTCTTCTGCCTGGCGGATGCCATCGACCAACCCAGTCCTGGCATCAGTCCCCAGAATCGACTGGTCGAGTTGTATCGATGTTCCCAATCCCCCGGCAAAATTATCGAAAAGCTGATTAAAAACCGTTTCTCTCTGAGCGGCCGGTACGGCAGCCAGATCCGGAGGAGGTGAGGCAAATACAACATCGTGCAAAGCGGTTTTCAGACTTGACTTGAGCTGTTCGACATTAATCGTGATCGTGAAGCTGTCTGTCTTCCCGACCAGGTAATCGAGCATCGGGTCGGCAGCCGCTTCGATTTGCTGTTTAACGGCCGGCGTGATATCGGCAACAACCCGGGTAACAGCGGTATCGACGTCATCCTGGTATCCGGAGGGGGCCGTACTGAGCTGTTCGTTGAGAACCTGCTGGATAACCGGTCCCAGGTCTATCTTGTCGATCACGGCGGTGATAAAGTCCGTTTTCAGTATTGAACTACGAAGAGTGTCGGCCAGGTCCGGGTTTGGCTTTTTACCAAGCAGATAATCGTAGATGGAATCGGTGGCGGCAGAAATCCGCTCTTTAATCATCGGTTCCATCCCTGTAACGGTATCGCTCAAGGCAGTGAACATTTCCTGTTGCGAAATCCCGTTATTGTCACCCGGTTGGCTAGAGTTCTGAGCGGCAAGATCGCGGACAAGGCCGGAGATATCCAGCTCGTTTATTTCGGTACGGAGAAAAGCAGGATTAAGGACAGTGCTGTGAACGGTGTAAGCCAGGCCGAAAACAGCCAGGCATAAGCCGAGGAGAAAACCGAGGAAGCTGATGAGCAGACCTTTAAGGATTTTCATCTTGTGCCAATAATACAGAGTTGAAGGGAGGGAGTCAATCGGCTGGGGACTGGGGATTGGGGACTGCGAGAGCTAAAAGTTAAAAGTCAAAAATTTAAAGTTTCCTCACTTACGATGTTACCACGCTTCCCAACTCAGCAACGACATCAACGGCTGGATACCGGCTTTCGCCGGTATGGTTTTGAGAATGGATTTCCCGTCTTCGCAGGGATTGACAAGAGGAGAGACCCTTCGACAAGTTCAGAGCCTTTCCCAAGGGTATGAGTGAATCGGCATCGACCGTTTTTATCTTGCCTGTATGATGCAGGTGGGGTATTATTAGGAAATAATGAACTACCGCAGCTACCGTAACAGCTATCAGGGCTTCAGCTTGGGAGTTCTGGCAACTCTGATAATCGCCAATGTTATCGTTTTTATAGGCACCACCATCAATCCTCATCTGATCGACCTCTTCGGGTTGCAGCCATCAAATTTCTTGAGAGCCCCCTGGACGATCTTTACCAGCCTGTTCTTGCATGGCGGATTCGCGCACATATTGGGTAACATGATAACGCTTTATTTCTTTGGCCAGTTCCTAATCGATCTCGTCGGTCCCCGGAATTTTCTAATCACCTACTTCGCCGGAGGAATCCTGGGAAGCATTTTTTATCTCTTTCTCGGCGATCCTAACTCGGTTGCGATCGGAGCTTCCGGAGCAATATTCGCGGTCGGCGGGGCACTTACTGTTCTGCAGCCGAATTTAAAGGTGTTTATTTTCCCGATCCCGTTGCCTATTTCCATCTGGATCGCCGTAATTGGCGGATTCATCATCATGACCCAGCCTGGCATAGCCTGGCAAGCGCATTTGGGCGGCCTGGTCTTCGGCTTGATCATGGGTTTCTTCCTGCGGGGTCCACACCGTCTGCTGCCGAGGGGGAGTAGAAGCGTCTATTGGCGAGGCAGAGAAATCCAATATTAACCCGTACGGCTCCCCAGCAATACACTCGGAGGTGAATATGAGTCCCCGATATAAAACCCCGGGTTCTTTTCGGCCGCAAACAGGTGACCGACACCGTCAAAAAGCTGGCAGCCAATTCAAGCTGATAAAATACTAAAAATCTCCCTTAATCCCTCTTTTGCAAAGAGGGAGACAGAAAAGGAAATATGGAACTTGATACGGAAAAGATACTTTTCAACGACCGGTACGATGCCGGCCGCCAGTTGGCACAACAGCTTGCCGAATATAAAGGAAAGCCGGTACTGGTCCTGGCAATTCCCAACGGCGGGATACCGATGGGGCTGGAACTAGCCCGGGCATTAGATGCAGACCTGGACGTTGTTATCGTGCGCAAACTGCCACTCCCGTTGAATCCGGAAGCAGGATTCGGGGCGGTAGCCGATGACGGCTCAGTGATGCTCAACGACGATCTCGTGGCAAAAACGGGATTGACGAAGGAACAGATAAACGCCCAGGTGACAAAGGTCAGAGGCGACATCCGCCAGCGAAGCCTGCTTTACCGCAAGGACAAGCCGCCGGCCCTGGCCAGGGACAAGGTGGTCATCATTACGGACGACGGCATGGCTTCGGGCTTCACCATGAAAGCCGCCGTTGAATCGGTCCGGCACCGCCGCCCCCGCGAAATCATCGTAGCGGTACCAGTGGCTTCAGCCGTAGCTATGGAACAGATAAAACCGGTGGCCGATAAAATAGTCACGGTGGCCGTCGGTACCAAGCCGAGGTTCGCTGTCGCGGGTTTCTACCGCCACTGGCACGACCTCAACGATAAAGAGGTGGTTAACGCGCTGGAAGAATTCCGGGCAGAACGGTTCTGGGCGGGGAACAAGCGGTGACAGACCAGCGATAGGGAGTAGGGGCTAGGGATTGGGGATTGGGGACTAGGGACTAGGCGAGTGCCTCATCCGCACCAAACCAGTTAAGGCACATGAAAGTTGTGCAAGGCCGATATATTCTTGACAATAAGCTTCATCCAACTTAACATTAGCCGTCCATTCTCCTGCATAAACCCCTTTTGCGGTAACGGTGAGGTTAAACAAAGCACTAAAAATGGTTCACACTCAAATACAGTCGAATAAACAATCCGAGCCGATAAAGCCGTTAACAGCTATTGCCATAGCTCTCTTCATTATATTCATAACGGCGTTTTCGCTGGGGGATCTGGCAGAGATAATCCCCGCCTTCTCCTCCATTCGAGGAACTACTCTTTTTGAATTGTTCCACGAAACTCACGATCTGATAGCGGTGATACTCGTTCTCTTCGTGGCGTACAAATACGACCTCCGCGAAGGGGTGGCAGCTATCTCAGCATACCTTTTAGCCCACTTACCTTACTTTTTTTATCCTTTCGAGGCCCACACCGAACACACCATCGAAACGATTCGCATTATTTTCAGCAGCTTCATCGGATTTTTTAGCATCTGGCTCATAAGTCTTTTGAAAACTCGACAACAGAAACTGAAAGAATCGGAGGAAAAGCTTAAAATCCAGTACAGCTTACTGAAGAGTACGTTCGAAGCCATCCCTTACCCCTTTTATGTCATCGACGCCAACGATTATTCGGTAAAAATGGCCAACTCCGCCGCCCGGTTCGGCGACCTATCAAAGGGACCGCCCTGCTATGCTCTGACTCATGGCAAAGATAAGCCGTGCGACAGCGAACCCGACCCATGTCCGTTAGCACAAATGAAAAAGACTAGAAAACCGGTAACATGCGAACACGTTCACTACGACGAGAGCGGTAAAGCCAGGACTTACGATATTTTCGCTTATCCGGTCTTCAATACCGAGGGCGATATCGTCCAGATGATCGAATTTTGCCAGGACAATACCGAACGCAAACGCATGCAGGAGCAGCTTATTGCTCAGGACCGGTTGGTTTCTATCGGGCAACTGGTTTCCGGTGTGGCTCATGAACTAAACAATCCGTTAACAAGCGTTCTCGGTTTTTCTGATATTCTCCTCCAAAAGGAACTACCCAACGATATCCGCTCTGACCTGGAAATCGTAAACTCGGAAGCAAAGCGCACCGCCTTGATCGTTAAAAATCTGCTGACATTTGCCCGGCAGCAACCGCAGCAAAAAACACTGTTGGATGTCAACGAACCCCTGCAAACAGTCCTTCAACTACGGGGCCATTCGCAGCGGGCGAACAACATTACGACGGAAACGCACCTCGCTAAAAGACTGCCGCCGGTCTTGGCTAACATCTCCCAGATCGAGCAGGTATTCCTGAACATCATTGTTAACGCCGAGCAAGCCATGATCGAGGCGCACAACAAAGGTACTTTGAAAATATATTCCGAACATAGAGGGGATTTTGTCCGGGTTACCGTCACTGATGACGGCCCCGGGATTTCTCGCGAGAATATGAGCCGCCTGTTCACCCCTTTCTTTACCACCAAGGAAATCGGTAAAGGTACCGGGCTTGGGCTTAGCATTTCTCAGGGTATAATACTCGAACACGGCGGCCGGATATGGGCTGAAAGCGAGCCGGGGAAAGGGACAACTTTCTTCGTCGAGTTACCGATATTCAATGGGTTCAGCAAAGATCAACCGAAATAGCCAAAGCCAGCTCAGTCCGAGCTGTACGTCGACTCACAAACCTTGTTCAGTTCTCCGCCCAATCCGACATCCCAAGGAGGAACAGCCACCCGGAAGGGTCACATGTTTGAGACAGATTCGTCTCAGCCGCGGCTAACTTGACAATAATTATGCTCTAGTATAATATTGTTATACAGACGGTAAATCAAGGATGATTATGAATTCGAAGTCGAAGTTTACCAAGCTGATCGCGGTACGTTTTACCGAGGAGGAGTTGGAGCGTCTACAAGAAGCGGCGGAGGATGAAGGGGTCGGAATGTCGACTCTGGTCCGCATAATCGTAAATCTGGCATTAAGACCGGCCAATGCAAGACCCCGGAAAATGACGTCTGACGAATTCCAAAAGGTAATGGCCGCGACAATGGCCAGGCTCGACAAGAATAGAGTGGACGGTTTGTTAAAAGATATTTCGATCGGTAATCCGGAAGACCCTGCCCTCTTGATCTGGGCCGGCGAAACCAAAAAATGGCAGGATTTCACTGCGCACTTTCTGAACGCCTTCCTGGCTTCGCTGGGTATCGAGGTAAATATACCGGAGCACAATCATAATAAAGACACCAACGGCTCAAACCAGCCGCCGGACGCCGCAGAAAAACCGAACGTAGATTTTAAAGTGAAAGAACATTACGTCCTCAGCAACAAAGACGGGGAACAGGAGGACAGGTGAAATGAAAATCGGACCGTGGGAAATAATTCTGATTTTGATCGTGGTCATGATGGTCTTCGGCGTCGGGAAGATACCGGAAATGGGCAAACAGTTAGGCAGAGGTATCCGGGACTTTAAGAAATATTCCTCGGTAGCCAATGGGGAAGAATCGGCCAAGACTACGGTGAAGACACCTGCCGAATCGACTTCAGCACCCCAAAAATTAGAATCAGGAGAAGCAGCCAAGGTTCCTGAAGAGGTCGCCAAAAACGCGGCTAACAAGAACGAAAAACGCGATTAAATTAAGAGGAGGAGAAACAAATGAAATTCGGACCATGGGAAATAGGACTACTACTCATCATCATTCTGATCGTCTTCGGCGTGGGGAAATTGCCTGATATCGGAAGGCAGTTTGGGAAAGGTATCAGAGACTTCAAAAAGTTTTCGTCCGGAGCTGAGGACGAAGATACAAAAGCTGCCGGGGTTACTCCATCAAAGAGCCAGGCCGAACTCGACGTGGCTAAAGCCAAACTGGAAGCGGCGGAAGCCAAGCTGAAATTGATGGAAGATCCCGCCAAGAAGAATTCCTGATTAGAAAAACAAATTAAAGGGGAGGCAACAGATGAAATTCGGACCATGGGAAATAGGGCTAATACTCATCATCATTCTGATCGTCTTCGGCGTCGGGAAATTGCCTGATATCGGAAGGCAGCTAGGGAAAGGGATCAGAGACTTCAAAAAGTTTTCGTCCGGGACTGAGGACGAAGATGCAAAGGCTGCCAGCAACGGGCAGGAACTGAAAACCGCGCCGGAACTGGAAGTTGCCAAAGCCAAATTGGAAGCGGCAGAAGCCAAGCTGAAATTGGTGGAAGATCCCGCCAAGAAAACCTAAAGCAAAAAGAGTCGTATTAGTTTTATTTTTGTAAATCGACGGGGTCGGTAGACTTCTACAAACCCGACACGGCAGAGTATGAAAGATGATGTTTAAATTGGTCGGTTTTCCCGAAAAAACAGGGAGTAAATAATCTTGGATTTCTTTGGTCTGGGTCCAGGCGAAATCTTCATGGTGGTCATTATCGCTCTTCTGGTTTTCGGGCCGGATAAGGTACCGGAGATTGCGCGGACGATCGGTAAGGTAGTGCGCAGCCTGAAGAAAGCTGCTTCCGGTTTTACGGAAACGATAAACAAGGAATTGGATGATGTGAAAAAAACCACTTCCGAGGTTTCGACCAGCGTAACTCAAGAACTAAATGAAGCGAAGAAGGCTGTGGGCGAACTCAATACGAGTGTCAGCGAGGGAGTTGCCGCAATCACAAAATCAACTTCCGAGGTTACTACCGCTGTAACTGACGGAGTAAACGCGGTGAAGACAGCATCTTCCGATGTCGGCAAATCTGCAGCTGACGGAATCGATGCCGCCAAGAAAGCCGCCTCCGATATCGCTAAAGCCGCTACGGAAGGCACGAGCGCCGCCGGCAAAGTTCCGGAGGCTCCGGTGCTAAAACCGCAGGAGACTGTTACCCCGCCAACGACCGTACCTATTACGGCTCCTGAAGAGTAAAAGATCGAGGGATGATGGAAACGGCAACCACGGCTAATACAGTAAGCAAAACCACCACGATTATGGGGCATCTCGTGGAGATGCGCGACCGGCTCATGCGAAGCGTCATCGCCATCGTGATCACCACAGCCGCCGCTTTGGTATTCAGTAAGCAGATATTCGACATTTTAACCTTCAAATCCGCTTATACCAAGCCGATTTTCGATTTTGTCGTTAAAACGTGGCATCTTACCGCACCGCCGACCGTCAATCTAATTGCCATTGAAATGACCGAAAACTTCACCACATATTTCCAGGTCTGTCTGTTCGCTGGCATTATCGCGGC
>JAUSGV010000078.1 GCA_030648675.1 Dehalococcoidales bacterium | reverse complement strand
GGCCAGTGGACCAGAGCGAAAGGATTCGATACCTTCGGGCCTATCGGGCCTTACATCGTCACCGGTATCTCCCCGGATAACCTGAAGATTGAAACATACCTTAACGGCGAGGTCCGTCAATCCTCATCCACTAACTATATGATATTCGGCATAGCCAAACTGGTGAGCTTTATATCACAGGCCATGACGCTTCTGCCCGGTGACGTTATTTCAACAGGAACTCCGGCAGGCATCGGCCGCATGAATCCCGGCGATGTGGTTGAAGTCAAAATAGAAAAAATCGGGACATTAAGGAACGTTGTGGCCGCTTCGGACGAAGCTCTCTAGCCGTTTCTCCTCCTACGTAATATCCCGGAGATCACGAGGGCGACCACAAAGAGGGCAGCGGCACCCATGGCATAGGGCAAAACAGACGAGTTACTTTTGGCAGGGGATGAGCTGTCCGAGATTCCTGCATTATTGAAGAATTCGCCTTCGACATCCCTCACATTGAACGTCTGCGGAGAACCCAGCTTGCCGTCATCTGAGACAACTACCATCTTTCCGTTGGTCAGTGTGATTTCGTCGCCAACCACAGTATTGACTGTAGGAGAGCCTTCGAATGTGTAAATCTTTACTCCGTCTCCGGTATTATCTATCAGGAGCTTTGAACGCAGGCGGATCTTGACCGTTATTCCCTTGTCGTTAAAACTTACATCTTTTATCGCATTGGATAATTCGATAATCAGTTCTCTCCCTACCTGGAGTGCTTCGCCTACATACGGGATAGACTCGACGACCGCTTCGATGCCCTTCTCAACGCCGAAGCCGAAAGCGAAGCCAGCGAGGAACCTCTCACCGGGGGTCTTGAATCCGGAGTCGAAGGGAGTGCTCAGCATAATTATCCGGGCATGGGGAGTAGTCCATTCCGTGTCCTCAAATGTGACTATGGGAGGAACCCGGGCGAGGACTCTTTCGCCTGTCACCCAGCTGATTTCAACACCCGCATTGCCGTCAATATCAACAATGTCGCCCGGCATCAGGAGGAAACCGGCCTCAACAGGGCGAGAATCGATTTGGGGCGAAGCGAGAATTCTTGACACGCGTGCTTTTCCGTCATATTCCTTCAACCCTTCGCCAGTGACGCGTACAATCATGGCCATCGCGGTAAATTCGATCTCGACGGAAGCCGTGCCTTCCAGAACCTGGGTTTTAGGGTTATATACACCCGCCTGGAATGTGCCGCTGATCTTGCCACTTTCGCCTAGAGTCCGCTTCTGTTCCAGCAACCGACTGGCGAATTGCTTTCTATCAAGCCACGGGAAAAAGTCGACTTTTGCCTCTCCCCGGGGATCGGTTTTGTAAGACATCGGCAGGTATTTTCTGCCCGGAGGTGCATCTTTAATATTCCGGTAATCCAAATCCGGTACGATGTCCAGCACTTCGTTCAAGTTTTTTCCGGGTTCTTTCGGCCCCGGTTTCTCCGGGTCTACCCAAAAAACAATTTCCTTCCCTTCGACCGCTTTTTCCGTGGTTCCTTCTTTCAGCGTGGCGACGAGGTTAGAATTTGGCCGGGCGGCACCCATTTCCGGAACAGTCGAGTTGCTGAAGGATTCAAATGGGTGATAATACGTCAAAATCAATTTATCTTGAAGAGTCGTACTGGCAGACGGGGTTTCTTCCGGTACGCGATAAATCCAGACAAACTGCCCCGGTGTTCCAACGACATTTTGGATTGTGGGAACCTCTGCGACAAGAGTAATCTGCCCTCCCCTCCCTACGGGTGGAATAGGTGGGGTGGTGAAATGTAAAACAGCCGACAATTCCCGGCTTGTCGAATTTAGCCTCAGATTCGCTATCTCGTCGGCGCTCTTGTCCTGGAAGTTTTCCACGTAGTCTGCGTGATAAGTGTACCGGGCTGGCACCCCGAGAGCGCTAACATTTCCTGAGGCTTTCCCCTGGATTGTCAGTTCAACTGTTTGGCCCGGCGTCAATTCGCGGGGAGGTTGTCCGAACGTCCAGTTGTATGTAACATCGAATGTGACTTTGCCCGCTTTAATGGATTGTGTGTGGTAATACAAAGTCGTCCCGGATGTGGTGACGTCGTACTTGACCAAACTCCCGTCCGCCTGAGGAACATCCTTATTGAAGCTGGCGACAGGTGCTTTTGTATCTTTGTCCTGTAAGACCCATTTTGTTACTTCCGCAGCCTGGGCAGGCATTACCCCCCGTCCGAAGAGCGGGACTGTGGACAATATTGGTGTTACTCCTGTGATAACCGCAAGCAGCACCGCCATACCCGCTACCCGACTAACTCTTACCTTCACTTGCTTCATCTGTCAACTCCTTTTGCAGGGGGTCGGCGTTAAGTTAATAGGACCGGAATTGTGGCATCCGGAGATACCGCCAATTCTACTATGCCATATTATGGAAGTCAAAGGAACGAATACGCTCTTAAAGTTCACTCTTGCCAATCTAGTGCCTAAGGTGTATCTTAGAGCCACTAGGCAGGCAGGGGGTAAAAAATGGGAAATAAATCGAATCATATTGCAGAATGGCTTTCAGCCGTTCCGGGCAGGTGGCTGACTATGGCACTTGTCCTATTGCCTCTAATAGGCATGTGCGTGGCTGGCACTATTTGGTTATTAAACAACGGATTGCCATTATATTGGGTTATTTCGGGATTGGTAGTTATTGTCGCATACGTCCTGCTTAGCTATCTCGCATACCATAAAGTGGCAATTGAACGAGACGAAATGAAACACGCATTACCGCCTGATGTTTCATTAGCGATAGAAAAAACTATTATTGATAAAAAATTACCGTTGGTGTTTGAAATCACTACCACATTACAAAAAATGGCTGATTATCAAAACACTGTCTTGGAAGGTTTATTTAGAAAACAACCAAAGACGGCTAAGGTAATAAAAATACAGCACGCATTACAACTAAGGTTACAAATCATTGAACGCAAAATGGGAATTAGTGATGACGCAAAAATAAATGTCATTCAAAAAGAATTAAAAAGGATCGGTGGGTACGATGCAGATTTTACGGAAGGCTTATTGCCATTCATGGTAGCAATTACTTGGGTATTACACGATTTTGAACTAGGAATACCAGAAAGGTTAACTACAGAATACAAAAACTCAAAAATACTGTTAGGTGAACAAACTAAGAATCTATCAAGTAGTAATCTTGAATCCATGATTATTATTTTTGAAGATTTGGCGATGGGTTTTAACAGCACAATAGCTTGTATCCACTACTTCCCAAAACAACATATAAATAATTCATTACCTTCAGGTATGTCTAAATCTATCCAACAACTTACATACGAAAGAGACCAAATCCTAAAAAA
>JAUSGV010000141.1 GCA_030648675.1 Dehalococcoidales bacterium | reverse complement strand
CTCGCGGCGATACGCAGGCTGATGACGAGGTATACGACCTTATCATGAAGAAGAAGGAGCAACTACTATCACTGGACGAACCACTCCGCTTCATCTTCAGTCACTCCGCCTTGAGGGAAGGCTGGGACAACCCTAATGTCTTCCAAATCTGCACCCTTAATGAGACCAGGAGCGCAATGAAAAAACGCCAGGAAATAGGGCGTGGGTTGCGTTTACCGGTAGATCAGAACGGCCTGCGTGTTTTTGATGAATCGGTGAATAAGCTTTATGTCATGGCTAACGAAAGCTATGAAGATTTCGCCCGCGCCCTGCAAACTGAGTATGAGGATGATTGCGGTGTCACCTTCGGCAAAGTGCCGCTCACCGCGTTAGCCAAACTGGTACGCGTCGTTGGCGGTGTTGAGAAACCTATCGGTCGCGAGAACGCCGAGACAATCAAAAACGCTCTCGTCAAACAGAAAATGCTGGACACCGAAGGCCGCATTCAACCGGCATTCGACCCGCAACGGAAAGATTTCAAATTGGAATTGCCGGAAGCACATCGAGACCTGACTTCAGCCGTGATTGACCTGTTGTCGTCTTATCAGATAGAACGCCATATCAGCAAGGAAAAGGATGAGGGTCCCAATCGCTTGCGTAAAGAAATCCAGCTTAGCCCTGAGTTTAAGGCAATGTGGGACAAAGTCAAGCCAAGAACCACGTACCGGGTGGAGTTCGAGACGGAAGAATTGGTTGCCCGGACCGTCGCTGCTTTAAGACGGATGGACAAGATCGAGTCACCCAAGATAAACGTCACCACCGGGCGGATTGAAGTGGTAAAGGCTGGCGTCATCGCTACCGCCGTAGGCGTCGCCGAAGAACAGGTTTCATATACCAATATCCAGCTCCCTGATTTGCTGGCCTATTTGCAGAATGAAACGGAACTAACGCGCTCGACGCTCGTCCGCATTTTAAAGAGTTCTGGCCGTCTTGCTGAGTTATTTAATAACCCGCAGCGTTTCATGGATGCGGTCGCCGCGATTCTCAAATATGAATTGCACCGTCTGCTTGTGGACGGAATCAAGTACGAACTAATTCCGGGTCCCGGTCCCGATGCTGAATGGGAACAGGTGTTGTTTAAGAATGAAGAGCTAATCAATTACCTCAATGCTTTGCCGGTCAAGCACTCTGTTTACGAATATATCGTTTATGAATCAGAGGTGGAGCGGGAATTCGCCCGCCGTCTGGACCAGCGGGGGGATATCAAGCTGTTTGTAAAGCTTCCCGGTTGGTTCGAGATAGATACACCGGTTGGCAAGTACAATCCGGACTGGGCAATATTGAAGCATGATGGTCAGGCATTCTATCTGGTACGGGAAACTAAAGGAACAAAAGACTTCCTTATGTTGAGAAACACCGAAGCTGATAAAGTGCGATGCGGTAAGCAGCATTTCGAGGCGCTTGGAGTATCCTTTGCGGTTGTGACCAGCGCTGACGAAGTTAAATAATATTTGGGACATGCATAGTCTTAAACTATGCATGTCAATTTCCGGTCAATATTGTGCCATTTCCCACAGCCTTGATGTTTCCCGGGCTACCATTCGTAAGTACGTTTATGCAGCCGAGGCCAGGGGCTATAATCAGGGCGACCCCACGCCACCGCAGGGCTGGAAGGCTTTTAGCGCTGATGTTATTCCCCGGCCACCGGACGCGGCTACCCGGTCACCGGTATTTGCCGCACTGCTTCCCTACCAGGATGAAATCAGATCTGCTTAAATCCTCTTCATACCCTCTTTGAGTGATTAATGGTTCAGCTTGACTGCGTACCCATAGGATATTAATTCGCCGTTCTTGGTATCTTGATATCCCTGTTCTTCGTGTGAAAAATCGGTTATTCTTTTCGCAGTGAGTGCTTCGAAGTCGACTTTAACAGCTGCCAATGTCTTAAGCTCACGAGTATCAAACGCGTTTAAGTCTGGTTCTTTGATTGACTTTAGACGCTCCCCTACTATGTCATGTGGATATATTGTCTCCACAAACTCGATTAGACCTAACGAACGCATCGTCGCATAAAATAGCTCATAATCGTTGGGAGTTGGACCATAAGGTAGATGAGCATACCTCACTCCTGTAATTGAAAGGGAATTCTCCTTAAAGTGTTTGAAGTCGGCGTAGAACAGCAGTTTGTTGAGCTTGGTCTTAACCACGCCTTCTTTACAAAAAAACAAGACAGCATTGTAAAATTTGCTTATATCTAATTTCTTATAACCGCTGAACTCATCCGGCTTGTAGTTGGCAACGTTGGCGAGGATGGCACTTTCCACTGTACAGTATTCATTCTGTTGCTCTTTCAATGATTCCAGCAGCGACTTTCTTCTCTCGTCTGAAAGTGCCTCTCTGGATTGCTCAACTAGCTTCATCAGGTTCTGGGTGTCCATCGCAAATCTGATTAGTGTGTCATGAGACGAATCTTGGAGACTGCCGTTTTCGTAGCGGTTAAGAGTAGCCGTACCTAAGTGCAGGAGGCGGGCTGTTTCAACTTGGGAAAGTCCGTGCGCCTTGCGCCAACTCTTCATTTCCTCGGGCTGCAATAATCCGTGTTTTTTCCGGTATTCGCGATAGGCCAGGTCGAACGGGTCCGTTGTAGCCCGGGGATCGAGCGCCTCGTCGCCGCATTCGGTACACCTATGTACTTCGACACTCACCTTAATTGGTTCTTTCCTCACGTTGATGACTTGCTCTTTGGTCGCCACTTCAATATTGGTTTCCCTTTCGCAGTTTGAGCATAACCCTTTTAATATTTTTGTTGTCATTTTTACCTCATTCTCCTTTTGCCCCCCCCATCCCCCCATCCTCGGGATCTCGTCACTGTTTATAGGGATAGCAGAGCGGCTCCTCGGAAAAATGGAAGGATACGACTCTGACTATCTGAAGTGGACCGAGCTTGGCCAGCTTTAGCTTGATATATACCTCCTTTTCATTCAAAATCTTGCCGAATACCCATAAATCTCCCGGCATGCCGGTGTCTCTTAATGGACCTTCGCAATAATCAGCTATCGTTAAGTCGAGCAGCGTTGCCCCCACGTCCGCAAGCCGAAACCCTAATTCGGCTACACAGTCCACACTCTTTTGTCGTGTCACAAAACGCCAGCCATAACAACCATCATCATTCCCCGCAACCGTCCTCTTCATCTCCCTCAGAAAATTGTTGACGTCTGTCGCATCCCGAGGAATATTCAATTTTACATCCTTTGTTGAATAGTATATCAAATGATAATAATTGTCAAATAAATATGTCATTTGATTAGACAGTCATGAGACAGGATTATCCGCAAACGTGTTGCCTTAATACCCACTCACCGTGGACGGCGCTCCTGCTCAAAAAGCGACAACTATCGCTTGACAGTTATAGAACGGCTGTCCTAATCTGCACCTGAAATATTACTTTTGCGAGGTTTATCTATGGCACAAAAACTGTCCTGTTTGCCCCGAGCCTGGTCGAGGGGAGCATGGTCGAAGGAGATTGCCCGGCGGTCAACCCGGAAACCCGATTCTCAACTCCTTTCCCGATTCATTCTTCAAATTGAACATTCCGCATGGCAAATCGGAACGGGAGGCCGCATGATGGACGGAATCGGGACTTCCCGTAAGACCGGAGCACTCACAAGGCGATTGAAGCTGACACTGGATTCCTCAGCCTGTATCTGGAGCTATCGGTGTATATCCGGGGGGATACGGACGGTAAATTTTCCGGAATAACGCCTTATGGACAACGGTTGGGGAATAGTCTCAATCAGGCATATTATCCGGCAACGGCGTGAGCTGAAACTTCATGCTCGACGCGCCTGCCTATTTCGTCCTCTGCAACATCCAGATCATAATCGGTCTGTAACCCCAACCAGAATCTGGCTGTATTGCCGAAGAATCGGGCTAACCGTAAAGCAGTGTCGGCCGTGATGCGGCGCTTCCCCAGAACAATCTCATTAATCCTGCGGGCCGGCACTCCAATGTGTATTGCCAGGTGGTTCTGGCTTATTCCCATCGGTTTAAGGAATTCCTCTAACAAGACTTCTCCCGGTCGGATAGGGTTTAATTTCTTCTCCATTCAGTCCCTCGTCAAATGATAATCTGTGATTTCCACATTAAATGCTGCATTATGGCGCCACTCAAAACAAATCCGCCACCGATCGTTGATGCGGATACTGTATTGGCCTACCCTGCTGCCGGTAAGTTTCTCCATATGGTTGGCGGGAGGAACCTTTACATCGGCCAAAGTATAAGCGTTATTTAACATTCTTAATTTGCGTAATGCTACCTGCTGAATATCGGACGGTAACGCCATACGTTTAACGTCAAGCGTTATACACCTCCCTGGACATCGTGATTGATTCCGCTATTGAATGGCGGAACGGTTTTATTTAGCGGCAGGCTCGACAACTACGTGTAAAATAGCGGTACCTCGTCCCTCCCGGCGACAAATTCCCCTTGACGCCTTGTAGAACATATGTTCTATACTAACCGCATGACTGATAATTTACGCGACTTTAAAGCCATCACGCATGAACATAGTGAATCGGGAGTTGAAGACCAGAATTTGGCGGGTTCGCCGCCATCCCCGATGAACGAAGAGAATCGGGACGGTAAAACGATCAGAAACCGTGGCGGGCAGCCTGGCAACCAGAACGCCCGTACCCACGGTTTTTATTCTAAATCCGCCACTCCCGAACAGCAGCAAAACATGAGCATCGCGGCCGGGATGGAAGGGCTCGACGAGGAAATTGCTCTCCTTCGCGCGAAGATTTCCGCAGCGACCGAAGATCCGTCTCAATCCAATTTCCTCCTTTCCGGAATTTCCCTGCTGTCGAGGCTCCTGCGAACCAGGGAGAAGCTCGGCTCCCAACAGAGCAAAGGGCTGGAGCAAGCTATAGCAAACGTCCTGAGAAATGTATCTCCGCCGGTCGCTCAATCAATGAAAAACATCATAGAAAAGGAGGAGAAAGAAACATCGTCTGATACTGATTGTGCCGCCGGCCCCAAAACGAACCCTAACGAATCCCCCGCCGGCAGCGAAAAAGAGTCTTATTGAGCGTGGTCAGCGATTCGTTTTCCGAAAAAAAAGATGTTAATACAGAACGAAAAACGAACCGGCGGGGATTAACACCCATTCCGTACTTGATACGGAATCCAGTCCCCAAACCGTCTTTGCGAGTTTCGGCAAAGTTTATCCCGATGACAATCGGGAAGCCGAACCGACCTGCCCGCCGCACACCTGCTCGCCGTACAAGACTTTGGCAGGCGGGAGCAATCTATATAAATTGCTTGGTTATTCGGCTTTAAGCCTCAGTACTTTAACAATTTAATGACTGCCAAATCACTCCCATACTAAGGCAGCATCTTGTAAGGAAAGCTTACAAGTTCAACGCGTAACCTGAGCCCCTTCACGCCTGGCCGATATATTTTTTCGCGTATTTTTTGAGTCCTCCAATTGACATCTCCCTGAGCTCATGTAAGAATTGCGAAAAAGCAGGTTCGAGGTAGTTTGATTTAATGAGTATTTTAGTATCGGGTTCACTGGCCTACGACCGTATTATGGACTTTCAGGGACGGTTCTCCGATCACATCCTGCCCGAGAAAATCCATGTTTTAAACGTGAGCTTTACCGTTGACAGCCTGAAGGAAAATTTTGGCGGTACCGCCGGTAACATTGCTTTTAGTCTCTCTCTCTTAGGTGAGAAACCGACAATCCTGGCTGCTATCGGCAGGGATTATCACCGCTACTTCGACTGGCTGACCCAAAACAAAATATCGCACGACGGTATCAGGATTATCGAAAAGGAACTTACTGCCGGCGCCTACATCACTACCGACCAGGCCGATAACCAGATTACCGGGTTTAATCCCGGTGCCATGAAACATCCTGCCCCCTTCGATTTTAGTGCGATTGCCTCGAAAGGCAGCATCGCCATCGTTGCCCCGGGGAATCTGGAAGACATGATGAAATGCTCTGCCGCGTATAAATCCAGGGGAATCGATTACATTTTTGATCCCGGTCAATCCTTGCCGATGTGGGAAAAAGCAGAACTGGTGAAGTGCATCGATGGGTCAAACATCTTGATTTCAAATGACTATGAGCTGGAATTGATCGTGAGTAAAACGGGGTTGGACAAAAAGACCTTGCTGCAGCGGACCGGCGCCATCATAACGACATTGGGCGAATTAGGTTCCCGTGTGTCTGCCGGCAAATCTGAGATAGAAATTCCGGCCGCAAAACCGAACGAAGTTAAGGACCCGACCGGTGCCGGTGACGCCTACCGAGCCGGGTTAATCAAAGGTTTAGTCCAAAACCTGGATATCAAGCAGAGCGCGGAAATGGGCAGCGTTTGTGCATCTTTCGCTGTCGAGTGCTACGGCACGCAGGAACATCATTTTAGCCTCCCGGAGTTTGAGAAAAGACTCGCCGCTTATCGCGCTTAACTAAAGAAATCGGCAATCTTCAAACGCCGCCGAAAGCATCTGGAACAAAAACAAAACTAGGGCTACACGGATTTTCCATAGCTGTCGTTGCGAGACCATTCCGCCGCAGCGGAAGGCGACCTGCCCGCCGTCCCTCCGGACTCCGGCAGGCGGGAGCAATCTGGGCGGAGGAAAATATCTCACAACTCATCGGACAAATCATGCCAATCCCGGTTGAAGGATTCGATCAAGGCGATTTTGTCTTGCCTTGAGCCGCCCTT
>JAUSGV010000136.1 GCA_030648675.1 Dehalococcoidales bacterium | reverse complement strand
CCGGAACCGCCGGTATACAAAATATATGATCAACCCCAACGCCATCCAGCCCAATCCAGTCCAGCGACTGGCAGCCTGAATAACCAATATAACCAGAAATATCGCCGATGTAGCAAGCAATCCCAGAATTGCGGTCAGCGGCAACTCCCGCTTTCCGATTCGTATATTAAAGCCCAGTTTGAAGGGCCGCGGCATGTCCGGCTTTTTCACGCGTAAGGCTAATATGCTGGCATGGGCCAGGCCGAAACATAGCAGCGAACCAAACACATATAACGCACCCAGATCCGAGAAAAAGACATCACTAAAAAACCCGGGGATTAGCATCATCAGTGTTATCGATGAAAAAATTCCTATCGCGATATATGGTGTTCGGAAGCGAGGATGTACACGACTAAGCAACGCCGGCAACTGGCGGTGGGACGATAGATTATATGTAAGACGGGAAATGCCCAGTAACCCGGCGTTAGTCGCGATTAGAAGAATACTTGCTGCCAGCACCGCTACCAGTGCCGGCAGCAGCTTTTGTACCCAGCCGACTACCCAGGTGATAATAATTGCCATTTCACGGTCGGCTCCCACCCGAGCAATTATATCTGCTGGTGAAATCGCCTGCGAAACCGCCTTGGCTATTCCGGCCACAGGATCACGTGCCCATCCGTTTACCGGGTCGCCCAGGACTTGCGGCGTCATAGCTGTGAGAGCTACCAGCGATATCCCCGCAAATAATACCAGAACGACAACGATCATCAGGATATATGCCTGGGGCATGCGCTTTTCCGGCCGCTTCGTCTCCTCACCATGCTGGGACACGGATTCCACTCCCGTAAAGCACAATGCGGCGAGAGCTATCCCGAATATCAAGCCCTTAGCTGACGGCCAGTTGCCCGACCCGAACATGTGCTGATAGAGGACATGGGGGTTTGGGCCAAGGATCAATACTGCACCAAGCACGACCAGAGCTACCTGCATAATGATGTCGCCAATGATAAAAGTAATATTAAGCCGCGACGATTCTCTGATTCCAAAAACATTAACCAACATCAAAAAGACGATTACGCCCATAGACAACAATGTGCTGGCCATCGGTTGCTTAAGAATAGGCCAGAAATAGGCCAGATAAGGTGGGATGGTATAAGCAGAAATAGCCATGGTGGCCACGTAGCTTAGCATCAAAGCCCATCCTGATATAAAACCTATCAGGTCATTGAAGCCCAGTCGTGCGTAGCTCGAAGACCCGCCGCCTTCCGTAAGCATTGCTGACCCTTCAGCGTAGGTGAGCGCGTTACAGACGTATATAAGGCCGGCAATACCTAAAGCGATAGGAGTGGCGCCTAAAGCGACGACAGCGACGAGACCGAGGCCGTAATAAATGGAGGAGCCGACGTCGCCATAGCCGATACTGAAAAGAGCTGGAACGCCCAGCACTCGTCGCAGACGATATCTTGCTATGCGACGCGGATGGAATACCTGGTCACCCGGCTTAGGCCGCCAAACTTCACTCATTAGATTGCACAACAGTTTAATGCTATTCGATACCTAAATCAAGATTACTTACGGTACCAGTTACTTTTGACGCAATACGACGCAATACGGCTGTTGTAGATTTCTCTAAAGAGGATTATAATACCCCTCGGTTTGCGAAGTATCACTATATGCCAGTAGATTTTCACAAAATCCTTGTGCCTGTCACCGGCACCGAAGCCGACGACGAAGCCATCAGGTTAGCCTGCCGGTTCGCCCGCAGGGTAAAGGGAAAGATCGCCGCTGTCTACGTCATTACCGTCAAACGCTCACTACCGCTTGATGCCGAGATAGAATCTGAGTCGACAAAAGCAGAACAAATTCTGGGAAGAGCACAGAACGTGGCTGATGAAGAAGATTATGAGATCGATACCGACCTCCTGCAGGCTCGTGAAGCCGGCCCTGCCGTCGTTGACGAAGCTGTGGAACGAGGTTCCGATCTGATCCTTATGGGTATCAAGTATAAACGAGCGTTCGGGCAATTCAGTTTGGGTAGTGTAGTACCATATATATTGGAGAACGCGCCCTGCCGCGTTATTCTGTATCATCAAGCCCCGTCAAACGGATAAATATGAATGTCGTTATTATGGGCTGCGGACGAGTCGGTGCCAGACTGGCTGGCTCTTTGGATACGAAAAATCATAAGGTCACGATACTCGACACAAACTCTTACAGCTTCTCACGGCTCCCGCCCGGCTATAAAGGAACCGCATTGGTCGGTAACGGCCTGGATGAAGAAGCCCTTAAGAAAGCCGGTATCGAGCAAGCGGACGTGTTCATTGCTATCACTCAGGGTGACAACCGCAACATTATGGCAACCCAAATAGCCAAATATATTTTTAATGTACCGAGAGTGATTTGCCGTATATATGACCCATTGCGGCACGAACTCTACCAGACTCTGGGAATAGAAACCTTTAGCCCCACAATTATCTTCGCCGACCTGCTGGAAAAGAACCTTGGAGAGTAGGCCAGTATGTACATTGTAATTGTTGGTGGCGGCAGGGTGGGCTATTATCTCGCCAGAGCACTTCTGGCTGAGGGGCACGAAGCCCTGATTATCGAAAGCGAAGCACGTGTGTGCCAGGGGATTTCCGATGAACTGGGCAGCGTTTGCTTGCGCGGAGATGGTTGCGAAGTGGCAACGCTTATCGAAGCCGGTACAGAGCGTGCCGATATGCTTATCGCCGTCACCGGCGACGACGAAGACAACCTGGTCGCCTGCCAGGTAGCTAAACACAAGTTCAAGGTTCCGCGGACCATCGCCCGCATTAAAAATCCCCGCCATGAAAAGCTTTTCAAAAAGTTAGGCATTGACGTTACCGTCAGTGCAACTAACATTATTCTTGAAAACATAGAAACTGAAGTTCCCACTCATCCCTTAACGCACCTCCTGACACTTGCCGACAAAGGTCTCGAAATCGTCGACGTGAAGATTCCTGCCGGTTCCAGCACTATCGGCGCGTCACTGCACACTATTGCTCTTCCTCCCGGCACAGTTCTTCTTCTGGTTGTCCGCCGCGGCGGTAAACCTTTTGTACCCGATGTAGACAGTATCATCCAGGCTGGAGACCAGGTAATCGCTGTAACTCCTTCCGCATCGGAGGAAACTTTGCGCATAGCCCTCCGGGGAGCTTAGACGACAATCCCATCCAGGCCTGAAATAGCGTTTTATCGCTTTCTTTCTAACACATCAAGAGAGGTAAGTCGTGGCTAATATCAAACCTCACTTGTATTGGCTGATGGCATCGTTTCTCCTCGCGGCGCTGATTATTATTGCGAGTTTTGTTGTCTGGCTGCGATATGAGCCGGAACGTCCTATCGAAATTTCGCTACCCCCGACGCCAAATCATACGGGGACAATTTATCTTAGCGGAGCTGTGGCAAATCCCGGACTATACCCGTTCACAGCCGCGGATAGTATTGAATCCTTAATACAGGCAGCCGGCGGCATCGCTGCGGGGGCAAATCTCAGCAACGTCAAGCTCAGTTTTGTACCAGATGGCAAAATCGGACCACAGAAGATCGATATAAACAGGGCTGAACCATGGTTGTTGGAAGCGTTACCTGGAATTGGTGCCACCCTTGCCCAGAGAATTGTCGATTACAGGCAGCAAAACGGTCCGTTCCGTTCTCCGCCTGACCTTCTTAACGTAAATGGAATGGGGACAAAGACCTACCAGCAAATCGAAGCCTTGGTAACTGTTGGCGAATAATAAATTAAGGAAACGATGTGCCGCTTATATTAGTGTGCATCGCCTGGATAGCCGGGGCATTATTCAGCCCGATTCATATGCGTTGGCTGCTTCTAACATTCGCCGGTTTGATTCCTTTGTTTCTCTTATTCTTCCTGCCTGACCGCCGCAAGTTCTTGATTTTGCTTACCGCGTGCGTCTTTATATTTATCGGTGGCAGCGCATATTACCAATGGCGCTTGCCGGCAGCCGACGCAAATCACCTCCAGTTCTATAACGGTCAAGACGAGATAGAGATTAATGGTATCGTCAGCGGAGACCCTGAACAAACCGACAAATCGATACAACTTCAGGTATCGGCTTCGACCCTTAACGCCGCCGCAAAGAAAGTATCCGGGAACGTCCTCGTTATCATTCCCAAACCCGTAGCCAATTCTACCTATGGTTATGGTGATTTGCTGCGAGTAAAAGGAAAACTGGAAACACCACCCTCAATCGAAGGTTTCGATTACAAAGCGTATCTGAACAACCATGGCATATATTCGATAATGTATTCTCCCGAAGTACAAATCATTGAGAAAGCACACGGTTTCAAGCCTCTGGCTCTTGTCTATCAACTCCGCGAAAGCCTCTCTCGTTCTCTAGCCCGAACGCTTCCGGAACCGCAGGCATCACTCGCCCAGGGCATCATTCTCGGTCTTCGCGGCAACATACCAACCGATGTCGAAAACCAGTTTATCCGTACCGGCACCGCCCACTTGCTGGCAATTTCCGGAGTTAATCTCACGATTATGGCAGCGATGCTGATTAGCCTGGGCGTTGCAGTTTTCGGCCGTCGCTATCAGATCTACGCCTGGCTGGCAATCTTTGCCATATGGTTTTACGCGCTGATAACCGGCTTTCAACCTCCAGTGGTACGAGCCGCAATTATGGCTAGTATCTTCCTTGTTGCTGAACTGCTTGGTCGACAGCGTAGCGCTGTCGGCTCTTTAATTCTAGCGGCCACGTTAATGGTGATCTTTACCCCTCAATTAGTGCATGACGCTTCGTTCCAACTCACCGTTATGTCTATGGTCGGTCTGGTTCTGGTCGCCCCACCACTCCAATCCCTTAGCAAGCGATTAATCGAAGCAACTCTACCAGACAAATTCGCTGATTTTTTTGTTCCCGTTGCTGACAGCTTGGTCGTTAGCCTGGGTTCAATTATCGCTATCTGGCCGCTCATTGCCTTTTATTTCGGTATTGTTTCCTGGATCGGTCCGATTGCTACCCTTCTTACTGTTGCCGCGATGCCGGCAATAATTGTGGCCGGTTCTGCTTGCGGGGTATTGGGCATTTTTGTTTTGCCCTTATCGCAATTTACTGCCTGGTTCGTCTGGCTGTTCCTTTCTTACGTTCTGTTGATTGTCAGGATTGCCGACTATGTCCCGTTCACTCAGGTACATCCTTTCCCATATCAATGGATATTTGCCTATTACTCCGTTTTGGCATTATCACTATGTGCTTACAGAAGCCGGCATAACCTGGTGAAATCATGGGAACGCCTGATAGATTTCGCCTGGAAGCTTCCTTTAAAACCCATTACTTCGTCTCTGTTTCTAATTGCTGTCCTGCTATTCTCTACGGCAGTTACCCTGCCGGACAATAAGCTACATGTTGCTTTCCTGGACGTAGGCCAGGGCGATGCTGTCTTGATAACCGAGGGCAGCCAGCAGATTCTAATCGATGGCGGCCCCAGCGGGGAGGCGGTATGTTCCCAACTCAGCCGGTATATGCCCTTCTGGGACAGAACCATCGATCTCGTGATTTCAACCCATCCGCACGCTGATCATTTAAGCGGCTTGTTGGAGGTGCTAAAAAGATATCGTGTAAAACAAGTGCTTTACGGCGATTTTAATTATGATTCGCCATTGGTCTTACAATGGAACGACCTGATTTCGCAGAAGCAAATAGAATCGACAAAAGCCCAAGCCGGGCAACAGATCGCTTTCGGCGATGCCTCCCTGCAAATATTGAATCCGCAGGTACCGCTATTCTCCGATACCGACTCTGATATCGATAACAACGGCATCGTCACCCGTCTTACGATGGGGAAGATCAGCTTTTTGTTCATGGCCGACGTCCGTCAGGAAGCGGAAAGGCAACTAATTTCTCTACGTTCGCTTCCGACCAGCAACGTATTAAAAATCGGCCACCATGGTTCTACTACCTCATCATCTGCTCAACTTTTATCAGCCGTAAATCCAAACGCCGCAGTTATATCGGTTGGGAAGGACAACGAATTCGGTCACCCCAACGAAGACGTCATTGCGAGATTGAAGGAAATAGTCGGAATTAGCAATCCCTATCGAACAGACTTACAGGGTACCATAGAATTTAGCACCGACGGCAATAGTCTATGGGTAAAAACCAGCAAATAAAGGGTTAGCGGGTACGAGCCAACTACTTTAACCTTTACTAACAACTAACAATTTTGCCTTGTCATATCCGCAGATAAAGGCTATAATAATGCCCATTTAGAAAGGAGTTACTGCCATGCCGTCATACGCATATATTCGCAAAGAAATTGTTCCCCTCGCGGAAGCGAAGATTGGAGTTATGACGCATGCTTTACACTACGGTACCGCTCTTTTCGAAGGAATTCGCGGGAATTGGAACAACGAACAAAAACAGATGTACATATTCCGCCTGAAAGAGCACTACGAGCGTTTGCTCAACGGATGCCGCGTTTTGAAAATGGATTTGCCGTACACCCTGGACGATCTATGCCGCATCACTGTGGAACTCGCACAGAAATGCGACTTTCATGAAGACATCTACATTCGTCCTTTAGCCTACAAAAGCTCGGAGGCACTTGGCGTGCGTCTCCATGATCTAGAAAGCGATTTTCTGGTTTTCGCTATTCCCTGGGGTCGTTACCTCGATGTAGACAAAGCACGAGTGGCTTTTGCGTCCTGGAGACGCCCGGACGCTAACGTCATCCCTCCTCAGTGCAAGATTACCGGAATCTACGTCAACAACGCTTTTGCCAAGACCGAAGTCGTACAAAACGGATTCGACGAAGCTATAATGCTGTCACCCGACGGCCACATTTCGGAAGGCAGCGGAGAAAACATTTTTGTTGTTATCGACGGCAAGCTAATCACTCCCCCGAGCTATAACAGCATTCTTATGGGCATCACGAGGAATACCGTCATAGAATTAGCACGCGCCGAATTCAACGTCGACACCTTGGAACGCCCAATCGAGCGCAGCGAGCTTTATACGTCTCAGGAATGCTTCATGACCGGCACTGCCGCTCATCTGACTCCCGTAACGGAAGTAGACCGTCGGAAGATTGGCGACGGAGAAATCGGTCCTATTACGAAGAAACTACAGAAAGCTTATTCCGAGGTTATTAAAGGCAATAATCCGAAGTATTCCCGATGGTGTACACCGGTTTACCCGGCAACTGCGAAGCGGACGAAATAATTCCGTTTATCTCGCTGTCTGTCTGATAACCGCAATCACCTTTCCCTGAATTTCAACGTTTTCAGGTTTACTGTAGAACGGCTTCATCTGGCTGTTAGCTGGTTGCAGCCGGACGCGATCCCCCTCGCTGTATACCTTTTTTAGTGTAGTTTCCTTTTCCTCTTTCAGCCATACGGCGACAGTGTCGCCGTTTTCCACTGCATCGGTGTTTTGCAGCAAAACGATATCTCCGTCATTGATCAGCGCATCGATCATTGATTGGCCTTTAACCCTGAGCGCATAAATTCCTTTCCGGCCTTTCGTGATGTCGTTTGTTAACGCGATTGTTTCTGCGGAACTCGTTTCATCCCATGTATCAGCTTCAGGTACAGGAATCGGTTCCCCTGCAGCAATTACGCCGAGAACCGGCACCGATACGGTATTGTGTGAAACACGATTAAACAACTCGATCCCTCGCGACACTCCTGAATGCCGCCTTATGTAGCCCAGCTTTTCCAGACTTTTAAGATTATAGTCTACTACCGATGTCGAACTCACACTGCATCCTTTAGCAATATCTCTTACGGTGGGCGGATAGCCATGATTCTCCCAAAAATTGCGAATATATTCGACTATTCTCTTTTGTTTAGAAGATATTTCCGTCATAAATCAGTGCCTTTTTCGATAAACGAACACTTGTTCTATATAATGTACTCTCAGCTACCCTTTCTGTCAAGCTGTTGCTTACCTTCAGTTCAATCTGCTAATATATCTGATACTTTAGTGAATGGGGACAAAAACATGACTGACAAGACTCTGCCTGATTTGAAAAAGTTTGTTGATGGCGTAAATAAGAAAGACAAGCGTAACGGTAAGAAAGTAGTTTTTGATTTCGTCAAAAGAAAACGCAAATAGTTTGTGACGTGTTCTCTTTAGTACAGTCTCGATTCCGCATGATTTCATAATCGGAAAGGGATTGAGGGAGAATTTCCCCCAGCAGCCCTTTCCTCTCCCAAAGTCATTAAACTGCCGCAGCAGTGAGGATAGCGGGTGCCCTCAGGGCGCCGGAGAGGATTAAAGCCTGCCCCGTACTTGATACGGGGTGAGGGTGATATCAATTTCCACTATTGGTTTTGACTTTTTAGTTTTTAGCTTTTAGTTCATTCTCGAAGGGATGCTTCTGTCGCGCGAAATCCGGTAAATAGGTTTCGGCCGCCTCCATGCCTTGCAACCAGCCATTTTCTATTTCCAGAGCGTTTACCAACGCCACAACCTCGCGGTATTCGGCTTCCGTTATCTTTCTCCCCAGGGAAGCAAACGATGATGAGCGGTGCGTAGGATAATACTGCGCCATAATGCTCACTGTTAACGTTGGCGAAAGTTCTTTAGCCAACCAGGTAATCGATTCCTCGCTGCCCGCCAGCCGCTCCGGCAATATCAGGTGACGCACTATCAAACCCCTGGTTGCGACCCCATCCGCATTTAGCTTCAAATCGCCGACTTGCCGGTACATCTCTTTGATTGATTTTCTTGCATGCATGGTGTAATCCGCTGTTTTTGACAACACGTTTGCCGTCTCGCTTGAAGCATACCTCAGGTCAGGCAAATAAATATCGACAATACCGTCGAGCATTTTGATCACATCCACAGACTCATACCCGCTGGTGTTGTAAACCAAAGGTATGCTCAAACCGCGAGGGACAGCCCGCAGCAACGCCTGCAGTATCTGCGGTATAAAATGCGTTGGGGTGACCAGATTTATGTTGTGGCAACCTTTCCCCTGTAGCTCTAGCATTCGCTCCCCCAGGGCATCGATACTAATCAGGTTACGTTTTTGGGAGTCCCAATCCTGGCTTATCTGGTAATTCTGGCAATATACGCACCGCATAGTACAGTTGCCGAAGAAAACAGCCCCGGAGCCGTTGGTACCGGATACGGGAGGTTCCTCGCCCCGATGTACACACCAGGAAGCAACAACGGGTAAAGAACCCGAATTACAGAACCCTGTTTCTTCCGCAAACCGGTTAACCCCGCATCTTCTCGGACAAATATCACATGCGGCCAGCCGGGCGGAAAGTGAATCGGCACGCGAGGCCAATTCGCCGGAGCTATACAAGCTCAAATACCCGGGGTAAAAGGTATTCATTATGCTAAATATATCAGAAGATGATTATGGTTGGGTGGGAAGGAGTTGCAGCTTGTCGATTGCCTTGGAAATCCGATCGAGACAGCGCATTTTTCCGAGAACCGCCATCATCTGAAACAGCGGCGGAGTCGCCGTTTCTCCCGAAACAGCCGTTCTCAGCGCGCCGAATAACTGCCCCGTTTTCAGTTGCAATTCCTCTGCCAACGGGCGAAGGAGGGCTTCGAGAGACACGGCTTCAAAACCCTCAACCTTTTCCAGTCTTTCGATGCTGACCTCGAGAGCCCTTATAGTTGATTCCTTTGTCATCCCTTTGCTGATCAGCAAATTTACGTCATAATCGAGCGAATCGACGAAGAAATAACGGCTCAATTGAGCGGCATCATCGAGTAATTTCGCCCTTTCCTGGATAAGGGGCATAACTTTTGCGGCGTATTCTGATGACAAAGGGCGCTTTACTGCTGCCGGTAAGTCCCATTCCAGGAACGGCGTAACCCGCCGCGTAAACTCCTCTATACTCAACTGCCTTATATATACCCCATTCATCCAGTTTAACTTTTCTATGTTAAATACTGCTGCCGTCTTGCTGACACGCTCCAGAGAAAAGTCTTCGATAAGCTGCTCACGTGACAGCAATTCGGTTTTATCGTCGAGCGACCAACCGAGCAAAGCCAGGAAATTAAGCATCGTTTCGGGCAGATACCCTTGATCGCGGTATTCCATAACCGACACTGCACCATGACGCTTGCTCAATTTCGAGCGGTCCGGCCCGAGAATAAGTGGTAAATGAGCAAACTGGGGCGGCTCGAACCGCATGGCGGCATATAGAAGAACATGCTTCGGCGTGCTGGAAAGCCACTCTTCCGCCCGTATGACGTGACTGATGTCCATAGCATGATCGTCTACGATATTCGCCAAATGGTAGGTCGGATAGCCGTCGGACTTCATCAAAACAAAGTCGTCCATAAGGTTGTTTTCAAAAACCACATTGCCTCGAATTATGTCCTGAAATCGTGTTTTCCCGTTCAGCGGCATCTTAAACCGGACTACCGGAACAATGCCCTCCGCCTTTTTCAGTTCCCTCTCCTGTTGCGATAGATTACGGCAGTGCCGGTCATAACCGGGCGGCACTTTGCGTTGCGTCTGCTCTTCTCGCATCTTTTCGAGGCGTTGCAAAGAACAATAGCAGTAGTAGGCATTGTCTTGCTCGATGAGGCGGACGGCAGCCTCATGGTACAATTTCAGCCGCTGCGACTGAACGTATGGGCCGTAACTTCCACCCACTTCCGGCCCTTCGTCCCAATCTATACCAAGCCACTTCAATCCTGCTATTATGGATTCAACTGCTCCTTCTACCGTTCGGGCGACGTCTGTATCCTCGATGCGAAGAATGAATTTTCCGCCGTTGCGTCGGGCAAACAACCAGGCGAACAGTGCCGTGCGGATACTGCCAACGTGGGGATAACCGGTGGGACTGGGAGCAAAACGAGTTCGTACTATTCGAGACATATACCAACCTTTTGAAGTTCTTCTGCGTTCAACATTTTATCACTTCGTGTCGCAACCGCCAATAAACGCAAGTTCATTTCTCAAATCTTC
>JAUSGV010000134.1 GCA_030648675.1 Dehalococcoidales bacterium | reverse complement strand
AAATCATCAAGGTCTTTGAGTAAATGCTTGCGTTCACTCTCCAAACGAGAACGAAGTTTTTCAAAATTTATTGCAGTCAACTCTCGTTCCTCCTCTATATGCGGATGGAAACCTGAATTTTCCGTTGGGAGATAGAGCAATTATAACGGAGTAAATTTGTTGAGGCAACAACGCAGCCTCAGAGATACATTCAGTATATTAGACAGCCAGGCTTTTATCAACTCATAATTGCCTGCATGACCTTTAGATCCCGATAGTTCTTAGTTTTTACTTTTGACTTTCACTCTCCTCTGTCATTGCGAGTCCATTGAGCCGCAGCTCAAGGCGAAGCAATCCGGGCTGGTGGTGGTATTTCGCTATTAGTTGTAAGCTGTAGGTTTTTAGCTGATAGCTGAGGGCTGATAGCTGTTAGCTGTTACTTATTGTATAATCTCTTTCGTGAATAACCTCCCGGATCTTTCTGTTCAACTCGCGCCGCACTCTAAAAACGGGCTTTTGCTGCGTAATCCGGTTATGACAGCCTCGGGCACGTTCGGTTATGGCACCGAGACCGAAGTGAGCCACCTGATTGATATTCAGCAGCTTGGCGCCATCGTTTGCAAAGGGACAACCCTCGAACCGAGAGCAGGCAACGATCAACCTCGGCTCTTCGAAACCTCATCAGGTCTGCTTAATGCCATCGGCCTGCAGAATATAGGTGTAGATTCCCTGATAAAAGAAATGGCACCTTTATGGGCAAAATGGCAGGTCCCCGTAATCGTCAACATTGCCGGTGCGAGCGTCAATGATTACGCTGAGGCAGCGCGACGACTGGACAACGTCGACGGCATAGCCGGCATCGAGACAAATATCAGTTGCCCAAATATTAAATCAGGCGGCGCCGAATTCGGTTCCAATCCCGATTCCGCGGCCGAGGTAACGCGGGCGGTAAGAAAGGCAACGTCGCTGCCCGTCATAGTTAAGCTGACACCCAATACCAGCAACATCACCAACGTTGCCATAGCTGTAGCCGAAGCGGGTGCCGATGCGATAACGCTTATTAACACGCTTCGAGGTATGGCTATTGATATCCGACGACGCCGTCCGGTGTTGGGCAACATCACCGGGGGTCTTTCCGGTCCGGCGATCAAGCCTGTAGCCCTCAGCATGGTGTATCAGGTAGCCGGTGCCGTTACGTTACCTATCATCGGCTGCGGCGGCATCTCAAACGCGCAGGATGCCATCGAATTCATCATGGCCGGGGCTTCTGCCGTCCAGGTCGGCACAGCTAACTTCAATAATCCTATGGCTCCCCTCGACGTTCTGGAAGGAATTAAAAATTTCTTGCAGGAAGAAAAGATAGGGAGCATAAAAGAATTAGTTGGTACGGCGAGAACCAAACCCAGCTAAACCCGGGCATACCATTTAGCTTTTAGCTGTCAGCTTTTAGTTCTTAGTTCTCAGCTGTTACCTGTCAGCTTTTAGCTTTTGGCTGTTAGCTATCGTTTTCGGGAAAGCACAAGAGCCACCAACCCCGCCACAACCAGAATAAAAGCCCAAAGGTACATCTTCATCACTAATTCAAAGGTGCGCATGCCGAATAGCAAGATAAATATCCCCAAAATTACTAATGCCACACCAGCCTTCTTTAACTGGTTGTTTCCCGTCGCCAGTTCCTGTCCTGTTCTAACTTCCACCGAATTATTTGTACTTTGTTCGGGTAAGCGTTTATCACCGCGAAACAAGCGAAACATCAACACAGCCGAAAACGCTACAACTAGTATGATTAAGATTTCCAACGGCCCGATTTTCATTTTGCTATTCCACCAACTTTTTCCCTGCCTCGAAGGCTTTTTTCATAGCCTCAGGGTTATTCAATATAGCACCTTTTTCGTCAACCGAGCTGAACAATAGCTCGCCGGCATATGTGATATCAAGCACCTGGAAAAAAGCTTTAATGGTCGCTAAAGCCGGTTCGAACTGAGAAAACTCTTTTCTTCCGCTTACAGAAATAAAAAAACCTTTTCGTTCCCTGCGGTCGCCGAGCGGGGGGACGTGCAGGACATATTTCTTTGCCCAGAGCGACTGGCAGCGGTCGATCATCGCTTTCATCTGCGCCGACACCCCGACAAAATGGATCGGGGAAGCTAAAACCACCCGGTCGGCTTTTTCCAGTTCGCGGTAAACCATCTGCATATCATCCTGGTATTGGCATTTCCCTGTTTTCAGGCAATGATCGCAATGCTGGCAGGGAATGAATTTAAGGTCATTCAGCAGGATAATGGTCTGTATTTCGGCACCTTTACTGGCAGCCCCGCGCAATAATTCGGACAACAGCAGATCGGTGTTACCCCCCCGCCGCGGGCTTCCGGCAATACCCAATACCTTCATGCCGATGCCTTTTCGAGTAAAATCAGTATTTCCTTTTCCGTGGCCTGCATCTCCCTTTTTGGGGCTGCCTCTGCGTGATCGTAACCCAGAAGATGCAGTAGTCCATGAACAACCAGAATAGATATCTCTCGTTCTACGGAGTGACCGTGTTCTTCTGCCTGCAAAACAGCTTGCGGAAAAGATACGATCACTTCACCCAAATGCTTCTTGCCATCAGGAGCAGACACAAAACCCACTTTAGCCGCGGGTTCCATCATCGGGAATGACAGGACGTCGGTAGGTCTGTCCTCTTCCAGATACGCTTTATTGAGCTCATGTATTTTTCTTTGCCCGGTAACTATAAGGCTGACTTCCGCTTCATTACCCAGCCCTTGTGCAGTGAGAGTTCGATCGATAATGCTCTTCAGCCATTTCGCCTTAACGCAGCCGGCAAATCTACTATCTACGTCAACATTGATTTCCATGTTTAGTCATCATAACACAGGCATCCGCAGCGGCTCAATTTAATCGTTTTATGTCTAGCTCTTTACGCTCATAAGTTTTACACTCGAAATCAATATAGGATATAATTTGGCATACCCCTCCTCTGTCATTGCGAGTCCATTGAGCCGCAGCTCAAGGCGAAGCAATCCGGGCTGGGTGGTAGCTCTTACTTGTTAGCTTTAAGCTGTAAGTTTTACACTCGAAATCAATATAGGATATACTTTTAGCTGATAGCTGATACTTGGTAAACGTATGAGTTTTAACGATCTTCTCAGTAAAGCACGCGAGTACCTACCGCCGGAAAAGATTACCGTTATCGAATCCGCCTATCACTTTGCCATGAAGGCCCATGAAGGCCAGTTGCGCAAATCAGGCGAACCTTACCTGGAACATCCCCTCCACGTTGCCACGACCCTTGCCGAACTGCAGCTCGATTCCAGTTCCCTGGCAGCGGCCTTACTGCATGACGTTCCGGAAGATTGTGCTATTCCAAATACTGAAATCCAGGAAAAGTTCGGCCCGGAAATTGCCAAACTTGTCGACGGCGTAACGAAACTGGGAAAGGTATCGTGGCGAGCACGAAAGGACATTACCAGGCGTGAGGACTCTGCTATCCGTCCGGAGCAGGCGGAAAATCTCAGAAAAATGCTCCTGGCGATGGCCGTGGACTTGCGCGTCGTTTTCATCAAACTTGCCGACCGTCTCCATAATATGCTCACCCTCGATGCTTTATCTCCGGAAAAGCGCCGTACCATTGCCCAGGAAACTATGGAGGTCTATGCACCACTTGCCCACCGCCTGGGTATATGGGAATTAAAGTGGCAGCTTGAGGATTTGTCTTTCCGCTACCTCGACCCCAGACGCTACCACCAGATCGAAAAGCTGGTCGCAACCGGGGGAGATGAGCGTGAAGGTTTTATTAAACAAGCACTACAGACTTTGCGCAGCGAATTGGACGCAGCCGGATTGAAGGCCGAAATCTACGGCCGCCCCAAGCACATTTTCAGCATACAGCAGAAGATTGAAAAATATGCGGAAATGGGCAAAGATTTCGATGATATTCACGATCTGCTGGCGCTCAGGGTATTGGTCGACAGCGTGAGCGATTGCTACGTTGCGCTCGGTGTCGTACATAACCTCTGGCGGCCTTTGCCCGACCAATTCGATGATTATATCGCCAACCCGAAACCCAACGGCTACCAGTCTTTGCATACCACCGTAATGTATATGGGCATCACTCCCCTCGAAATTCAAATAAGGACGCACCAGATGCACAGCGTTGCTGAGTTTGGCGTCGCAGCCCATTGGCGGTACAAAGAAGGCGAAAAGAAAGGCATTCACGTTGAAGAAAGATTGAGCTGGCTGCGCCAGCTTGTCGAATGGCACCGGGAGTTGAGCGGAGCAGAAGAGTTCCTGGAATCCGTAAAAACAGATATCTTTATCGACCAGGTTTTTGTTTATACCCCGAAAGGCGATATCAAAGACCTTCCGAAAGGAGCTACACCTCTCGATTTTGCCTTTCGCATTCATACCAACCTCGGCCACCGCTGCGTCGGGGCTAAGGTCAACGGCCGTCTCGTATCGCTCAACCACCAGCTAAGCAACGGGGACATGGTAGAGATATTGACCAGCAAAACATCCAAAGGGCCGAGCCGGGATTGGCTAAATCCCGTTCTCGGCTACGTCAAGACGTCTGACGCGATGCAGAAGATACGACAGTGGTTCAAGAAGCAGGAACGGACGGAAAATATCGAGCGCGGGCGGGAAATGCTCGAAAAGATGAGCAAGCAGCTTGGCTTGAAATCCACGGAACGCGAAAGACTGTCCAAGCTTTTCAAGTACGAAACTCTCGATGATTTTTATGCGAATATCGGTTATGGAAGTATCACCACTCCCCAGATCGTACAAAGACTGGTTCTCCAGCAGCAGCAACCCAAAATCACAGTGGCTGCTCCCCCAAAACAACCCACTTCTGCAGTAAAGATCGAGGGGGTCGAGAACTTGTTGACGCGATTAGCCGAATGCTGCCATCCTTTGCCTGGCGACAGGATCGTGGGGTATATAACGCGTAACCGCGGTGTGACTATCCATCGGACCGATTGTCACAACGTCGTCCTTGAAACGGAAAAGGACCGGCTGGTCAACGCGGAATGGGGAGATACCAGGGCTTCATACCCCGTTAAAATTCTGATACAATCCGCCGACCGTGTCGGGTTGGTCCGAGACGTCACTACGCTTGTTGCCGACGAGAAGATCAACATTAATTCCGTAAGCTCAGCCAGCAACGGCGATGGTACTGCCTCGACGTTTTTAACTCTCGAAACGGAAAATCTGTCCCAGCTCAATCGAATTCTAACTAAAATCGAAAGCATACGCGAGGTCATCAGCGCCACCAGGGTGAACGACGGCGTTCCGCCTAAAGAGGCACAAACCGATTCCGCCGCTTCCAAATAGCCATCCCTCGTCTTTGTTCAAATACTCGCGTTGGTCATTCCGTGCTTGACACGGAATCCAGCGTCCTTTCTCCCTGGTTCCCCCTTTGGTTTTTGAAAATTGGTTTTATTGGTCGTTCGCTCTTAGTTCTCACTTCTTAGTTCTTAGTTTTTACCTTTTACTTATTACTTATTACTTGTCCTTCCCCTTCCCTTTATGGTATAAAAGAAAGATAAACAAGAAGTCCGAGGAGGTTTATTTTGCCAGTCAGTCAATCAGCCGAGAGAGAATTGCGTGCAAGCGGGAGGAAACAAACTCGCAACAAGTCGCTTCATTCACTCTGCAAAACCAACATTGTTAAAGCAGAAAAGGTTATTACTTCGGGTGACACCGATGCTGCAAAAAGTGCCGTCATCACTGCTGTTTCCACCCTCGATAGAGCGGCAGAAAGAGGCGTCATTCATCGCAACAACGCCGCCCGCCGCAAATCGCGCTTGGTAAATAAGCTCAACGCAGTTAAAGCCTCGCCTGCTAAGACCTAATAGGTGGCGAGACTTAAAACCAAACCCATTTCCTCTCCCCTTGTGGGAGAGGATTAAGGTGAGGGGGGACCCTCAAAATTAGGCTTCACTTTTTACTTCTTAGTTTTTAGTTTTTAACTAACTTCTGGCACTTCGGGCAAAAATACGTTCCCCTTCCCCGTACAGTGATCCTCTCAACCTTGCCGCCGCAATCTCCACAGAGTTCCCCAGCTTTCCTCGGCATCAGAAACTCCAGGTGGGCCGTTCCGGGATTACCATCCGGGCGGATATAGTTTTCAATACTGGCACCCTTATTTTTGATTCCCTTTTGCAGCACCCGCCGTATGGCGCTATGCAAGCGCTTTAACCGCTCGGAGGAAAGTTTTCCGCCTTCAGTTAAAGGATGGATCCTCGCCAGGAAAAGGGCTTCGTCGGCATACAAGTTTCCAACGCCGGCAATAATGTTTTGATCGCATAGCAGCGCCTTGATGGGTGCTTTCCGCCCTTTTATTCGCTGAGCAAGAACTTGCGTCGTAAAGCCTGTTTCTAACGGTTCGGGACCTAATTTTCCGACGACACTGTTTGCGTCGTTTACCAGCCACATCCGACCGAATTTTCGCGGGTCGCGAAAAACAACGTTGCTGCCGTCATTAAAGTACAAAACGGCACGAGCAAACCGCACCTCTTGGGTCTTACCTCGCCCTGCGATCAAAGCTCCGCTCATTTTCAGATGAGCGAT
>JAUSGV010000072.1 GCA_030648675.1 Dehalococcoidales bacterium | reverse complement strand
GGTTATAGAGAAGTGCGACACCACATTATTGAACAAGTTTAAGAGAAAAATGCGTGAAACAAACAAGAACTGGGGAACGTATTTCGGGGTGCGATTAGAAATCAACATGGCAGCTTCTCTAATACAGAAAAAGATAAATTTTGTTAAGACAGAAGCGCCTGATTTTGCTATTAGTGAATACGGAGTATGTATGGAGTGCGTTAGTAGCCATAGGAGTAATGTCGGTTCAGCAAATCTAATTGATAAAATTCACTCAGCGATAATGGAGAAATCAAAGAAAGCATATTGTAACTCATCTACAGTGTTGTGTATGGATATTACAAATATTTCTGCGACGACTGAAGAAAGTGAAAATGAATTGCTGGCCCAAAAAGATGGCCTCAGAAGAGTAGTGGAACAAATTCTTAAGGATACGCATTCGAATTATGGAAGCATATTGCTATTCTCATATTTTATGGATTTGAAAGATTATCTGCATTCAGGATATTGGCGTATAGATAATGAAAACATAATGCCAGCTTTATTAAGTTTTCTTAATAAATATTTCCCAATTGGTGAGTTTAAAACGGGTCCTGGGTGGACACCTCGAGCAGGATAATGGGAAAGTGAAAGGGGAAATTCATTACAGAAGAGATTACCATCTCCGTTAAGTTCTCCGATAACTGCGAGGTCGTCTAAGAGGAGCGAAAACCCCTCTTTCTACAAACTTTTTGAAGGAGAGGGGGATTGAGGGAGTGAGATAGATATGAATTTAAGTGACATGAGAGCCATAGTTAGAAAAGACCTTAAGGACTTGGTTGAACCTTACCGCTGGTCGGACGACGAACTGGAGCGGCACATCCTTCATGCCGTGAAGGACTTCTCCGGGGAAGTTCCTTACGAGCAGAAGGCCGCCGTCGCCACCACGGCCGGTTCCAGGGAGATTTCCCTGTCCGCCCTGACCGGCCGCATTATGGTGGAAGCCGTCGAATATCCGGTCAATCAGTACCCCCGGAGCTACCAACGCTATACTCTCTGGGAGGATACCATTTACCTTCCGGGCGAAGAAATCCCCGATGGTTCCAATGCTTACATATACTACGGCAAGCTCCATACCCTCGGCGCCACATCTACCATCCCTGCCAAATACGAAGATCTGCTGGCGGCTGGTGCCTGCGGCTATGCGGCGGTGGAATGGGCCGCCTATGCCATCAATCGGGTCAATACCGGCGGCAGCACCACGCCACGGGAGTTCCTTAGTTGGGGGAACCAGAGGCTGGACTTTTTCCGGGGGGAATTGAAGCGGCTGGGGAGAAGAAACAAGGTAAGAATCCGGCAGCTATATACGGCCTAGCTCAAAAAATTACCCGTTCTAAGTGGTACAATTATCGGGTAACTCTGTTAGATATCGCTTAAAAGGTGGGTGGACTATGCGCATTATAATAACCGGTGGCAGCGGTCTTATCGGCCGGGCACTTACGGCTAGTCTGCTTCGCGATGGCCATGAGGTCATCATCCTCAGCCGTCGTCCCGAGCAACTCGTTGGCTTATCGGCGGGAGTGCGTGTCGAAAAATGGGATGGACATACCGCTGCCGGGTGGGGTTCCCTGGTCTATGGTAACAGCGCCATCGTCAATCTTGCCGGCGAAGATATCAGCTCAGCCCGCTGGTCGGACAAGCGCAAGGGAGCAATTCGTCTGAGCCGTTTGAATGCGAGCCAGGCTGTGGTTCAGGCAGTTCATGCGGCGGTCAGTAAGCCGGCTGTTGTCATCCAGGCTTCAGGAATCGGTTATTACGGTCCCTCTTGTGATGAGGAAATATCCGAAGAAACACTGCCGGGGCATGACTTTCTGGCAAAACTCGCCGTGGATTGGGAAGCCTCTACCGCTTCCCTGGAATCGCTGGGAGTACGGCGGGCCGTCATCCGTACCGGAGTGGTTCTCAGCGGCCAAAGCCAGGCCTTACCTCGGATGCTCCTCCCGTTTAAGTTCTTCGTGGGCGGTAGATTGGGCAGTGGACGCCAGTGGTTCCCCTGGATACATGTTGCCGATGAAGCCGGTGCCATCCGCTTCCTCATCGAAAACAAAGCTACCCGCGGCCCCTTTAATCTGACTGCCCCTGGGGCTCTGACTAATGCCGCGTTCAGCCGTTTGCTGGGACGCCAACTCCGGCGGCCGGCACTCATTCCCACCCCCGCGTTTGCTTTGCGGCTTGCGTTCGGCGAGATGGCAACAATTATCCTTGATGGACAGAGGGCCATTCCGAAACGCCTGCTGCAATTGGGCTTTAAATTCAAGTTCCCTGAGGCCGGCCTTGCCCTGAAGGATCTTTTGGGCTAAATAACAGGTCGATTGCTCAAACCAGTCGTCACTGGTCAAAACTGGGGCTGCTGATTCAGGCCGTGGCTTCTGTGGCGGAGATTACCAGGGGTAACTTCATGTTATCCTTATCGATTTTGTCCTTCATGTTCTCCAGTACCCAGAACCAGACGTAGCCATCGGCTATCGATACCGCTACCTGTATACATAAGGCTACCAGCGCGGTGGTGTACCGTCCCTCGCCAAAGCAAAAGCCGATATAGGTTCCCCAGGGTATGCTTAATGCCCCGATGGCTATTGTCGTTGCTTTTAATAATTTGTATTTGGTCTGGAGGTTCATCTTTACATTTCCTTGTGCGGTTTTCCATTATACTGCCTCCCCCTGGTAATTAAACTGTCCCTGATGCGTTGTAGCTTCCCCGCTCTATGCCGGCAAAGGCGATGCTGCTGGAGGGTCGGCAACGTTAACTTTGCCGCAAACCTTGCAAACAGGCGGTTTGGCATTACAGTTCCACCAGTGTGCGCCGGTTGTAGACTCGGGACACTTCCAATCACCGGAAGCAATGTATTCCCTTTCGTTAGCACTGGTAAACCTTCTAAACGCAGTTGCCATTTTATAACCTCCTGAATATGACCGGTTTGCCGCTGGAGTAGATTAAGCCTTGTGAAATTGCAGGTGCAGTACGTTAAGGGCTTTTTGCTGTTCGGTTACATCTACAATTTCACGGCGGATTCGGGCCTTTTCTCTGCGAACAAATGTTCTTGTAGATTTCGACAATTCTTTGGGGTTCATCATATTGACTCCTCCTCAAATCGTGGTCTGAAAGAAAAAGGCTGGGTCGGACAATCCTGTCGGACGGTTCTACCCAGCCTTTCGTTACTTACCGGAGATTAGTATCTTTTTACCGGGTTTGTTTTGCGGTAACAATCTGAGCAGTAGACTGGTCTATCACCGCGGGGTTGAAAAGGCACCTGGGCGTCTTTGCCGCAGGTAGAACACTTGACGGGAAACATCTGGCGTGGGCCTGAGCTAAAGCTATTGCTGTTGCTGTAGTTACCACCGCCGAAGCTGCCGCTGCTGTTCTGTTGTGCCTTCCTTGCGTCACGGCAAGGGAGACAACGCTTGGGCTCATTGGTGTAGCCTTTGACAGCGAAGTT
>JAUSGV010000117.1 GCA_030648675.1 Dehalococcoidales bacterium | reverse complement strand
CGAGCGAAAATTGTCCTCTGGCGTGCAGTACCTTGCGGCGTGAAAGCACCACCTTGACCAGTTCGCCGGCTTCGATCGTTTCCAGGGCTTTCTTCACGCGGTGTTGCCAGTCTGCTTTCGGCGATTGATGGAGTTGGAATACGGACGGCTGCTCGTCTTCCCGGATACGCGGGCAGTCCGCCAATTCCAGGTCTTCGATAATAGTTTCGGCGGCAAAGGTGATATCGGTGCCGGCCTCGACGAGAGTGTTTATGGTCAACCATGTATCCGGATCGGAACGTGTAAACAGAAAGCGCGGCACCATCAGGAGAGCATCCGGGAACTCATGCCAGAGATCGTCTTTTTTTGCTTTGGCGTCGTATCTGAAACCGCCCATGAATACCGGCCCCGTACCGCGGACGGCAGGCGCCTCGATAACGGCCGAATCCAGTATTTCCGCCGTTTGCTCTTTTATGCCCCGGAATCTGGTTTCTCCCGCCGCGGTTAGCGTCACCGCGGCACCGCTGCCTGCCATCCAGAGTCCGGCCATCGGTTTAGCCCAGAACATGCTCCTGCCTTTATGCGGAAAATCGTTGAGAAACACTTCCAGGGCACTGGTCTCGCCTTGTAGCGGCTGCACCAGGCTAACCAGTATGGGGCGGTGCCGTACTGCGGCACGTTCTTTGCCTTGCGTCAGGAGGTCGCACAGGTTCTCTTTGTTTATCCTTGTCTCGAGCATATGGCGATTGTTCCTCAAACCGTACGGGCCTTTAGCGCGGACAAGTCTGCCCCGACGCTCATGAGGAGGGCGTTCTTGAGGGCAGGCGTGACCTCTGCTAACGAGTTCGGCTGGCCGGTCAGCAGCCAGTGCAAGATAACTTCCTGTATCCCCCCGAGCCACATTTGCGAGGCCAGGGAGGAATCCAACGGAGCGATTTGTTTCGACTCTATCGCCGCGTCCAGTTCCTGCTTGATAAGGGTCAGGAAGCGTTCCCTTATCGGCAGAAATTTCTTGTCCATCGCCTTGCCGTTACCCACGACATTCAGCAGCAGCACCTGGGCGATAGTTTTCTTTTTGGCGAAAACGGACATGAGAATATCGATACTGGCGGCCAGGCGGTGGAGAGGCGTGGGCTGGTTTTTGGTCGAGCTGTTTACCTTGTTGATGAGTTTATCGCTCATGCGCTCCAGCAGAGCCATGACCATGCGTTCTTTGCTGGGGAAATGAAAATAGAAACTTCCCTTGGAGGTGCCGGAAAGTTCGACGATTTCGTTAACGCCGGCGGAAGAGTACCCTCTCTTCGCGATTACTTCCAGCGCGGTATCGAGAATACGTTCCCTGGTGGCTTCGCCAATCGGTTCTTTAAGCATAATAAACAGACCAGTTGGTCTAGTGGTAGTCTAATGATGATAAGGTATCTCCGGCAGGAGTGTCAAGAAAACCGTGTGTCTCTGGCGCTGCCGAAAGAAGTGTTGCTTCGTCCGGTTGTTTGGCGAGTGTCACCGAGGTTGCTTCGCTTTGCTCGCAACGACAATATGAAATGTCTTTGCGAGGAGTCGTTCACTTGTGAAGGACGACGAAGCAATCCCGGTGAATTAAGTTTTTGTTACATGTCTTGGCGTTTAGGTATTTCGCCCCGATTCATCAAATTTGCCGATTCACTCCGTTCATGCGGTATCCCGTATGAATATTGAATCGGGACATGCGGGGTGTCCCTTACGCTGTCGGGACGGATTTGAGTTTAATTTCTCCACCTAATATAATGATTAAACTCGACTTCATCACCGGTCCGCCGTGTCGTCAGGTTGAGGTGGTTCATGGATTCTGTCGAATCGGTAAAGCTTTCTCACCAATCGGAACATTTGCACCATGTGTTTACGGAGGTGCCGTCTCGTTACGACCTTATCAACCACGTCATGACTTTCGGCCTCGATATTCGTTGGCGGCGGCTGGCCGTGAAGGCACTTCTTGAAGGGGACCCGGAAAAAGTTCTTGATCTCGGTTGCGGGACCGGCGACCTGGCGATCACTATTGCCAAATCCGCGAAAAAGGGAGTAAAGGTTACCGGACTCGATTTCAGCCCGCCGATGCTTGATATCGCCCGGGAGAAAGCGGCTAATGCCGGCGTCGGCGACCGGATAAATCTGGTGCACGGCGATGCGGGCAATATGCCCTTTCCCAACGGTTATCTGGACCGCGTCGGCATTTCCTTCGCCTTCCGCAACCTCACCTATGAAAATCCGCTGCGGGAACGTTATCTCGGTGAGATAGTGCGGGTGCTGAAGCCGGGAGGAAAATTCATCGTTGTAGAGTCGAGCCAACCCTCGAATCCGGTCATCAAACCGCTTTTCCATATCTTCCTGAATGGGTTTGTCGCTCCCGTCGGCAGTTTGATTTCAAAAAACAAGGGAGCGTACAGGTATCTGGCCACTTCCGTTTCGAACTTTTTTACTCCGGCGGAGGTCAAGCAGATGCTACTCAAGGCTGGTTTTAGCGGCGTTAGCTACCGGCCTCTGGTCTTCGGCACGGCCGGCATTCACGTTGCGGTAAAGTAGGTTCTTCTAGTATGCCATATCAAAAGTTAGTTGAATAAATCGACAAAAACTCTGCTTGCCAATTTTGTGGTTCGACAGGCTCACCACGAATGGACGGGAGCTTAGCCCGTTCGCCCTGAGCTTGTCGAAGGGCGCAGGAGTTATTCATTGTATTTCTGAGACAGGATACTAACCTGCTTTGATAGAACGATGGAAAGGCGATTCTGTAAGCCTTTCAGTGATAGATCATTGCCGGTTGCCGATACGTTTGACCAGCACTTCCAGAATTATGCCCGTGGAGACAAGCAGGGTGCCGACGGTGATCAGGAGCATACATATCAATGCGGTTCCCATTGCCAGATTGCTCGAAGCTTCGTAAGTCTTGAACACCACGACGCCGGCGACAATTCCCAGCAGTATCAACAGCCCGCCCAACACACCGAAATAAAGTACCGGTTTTCGTTCCGAGATCAGCACCATGATGCGATTGACATTGCCGACGCCGTGCTGGATCGGGTTCAACGTCGAGCCGTCCTGCGTGTAAATAGCGGTTATCGGGACCTCTACTATTTTAAGCCCTAAATCCGCCGCTTCGGAAATCATCTCGGCTTCGATGGCGAAGCCGGTTTCTTTCAGTTGCATCGTGGCAATGGCTTTTCTGGATAATGCCCGGAATCCCGATTCAGTATCCATGACCTTGGCTTTCGATAGCGTCCCGGTCAGTTTCGAGAGGACTTTTTGCCCGACCTTCCGGTAGGATGGGATATTCTCCCTCCCTATTGACCTGGAACCTATCACCAGGTCGGCTCCTTCCTTGACGGCTTTTATCAGTCCGGGTATCTCTCTGGGGTCGTGCTGAGCATC